>JALWTH010000155.1 GCA_027082975.1 Paracoccaceae bacterium
CCGCCCCGGAGGCCGAACAGCAAGGCGCCGAGGCTCAATGCGCTGCCCTCGCCGGCCCGCCCGACAGCGGCGTGCCGGTCAGCCCCGCCGCCCTCGAGCAGAGCCTTGCCGCCCTGCGCGCGGCGCGCCCCTTCTGCGAGCAGGCCATTGCCGAGGGTGCCGCCAGCGCCGCGACCCATTTCCAGCTTGCCGTCCTGCTGCAGAGCGAGGGCCGGCACGAAGAAGCGCTCGCCCATTTCCGCAAGGCGGCGCAGATGGGGCTGGCCGCGGCCCATGCCAAGCTCGGCGATTATGCCCTGTTCGGCATCGGCCCGGTAAAGCCGGACCTGGACGCGGCCGTGGCCGCCTATCGCATCGCGGCGCAGAATGGCGATCTCGCCGCCACCACCACCCTGGCCTTCCTCTACCGGCTCGGGCGCGGGGTGCCGCGCGACCCGGCCCGGATGCTGGAGCTGCTCACCGCCGCTGCCGATGGCGGCTATCACTTCGCCCAGTATCGGCTGGCGCAAACCCTGCTCAGCGGCGACGGCATCCCCGGCGGGCGCGACGATGCCCTGGGCGTGCCCGACCCGGCCCGGGGGGCGCGCTACCTGGAGCTTGCCGCCCGGCAGGGCAATTCCAAGGCGATCCTCGAACTGGCCCGGCTCTACGCCGACGATTCCGGCGGCATCCCCGCCGACCCGGCCGCCCATGCCCTCTGGACCGAGAAGGCCGCCGAGACCGGCGATCCGGCGGCGCTGGCCGCGCTGGGCCTGCTCTACGAGACCGGGCGCGGGGTCGCACCGGACCCCGAACGCGCCGCCGGGCTCTATGTGCGGGCGCTGGAGAGCGGCAAGGTCACGCTGCAGAGCCTGCGCCGCGGCCCCGGGGGGCGCGTCCCGGCCTGGGATCGGGCCACGGCCATGGCCTTTCAGCGGATCCTGCAGGCGCGTGGCCTCTATGAAGGGGCGATCGACGGGATCATCGGCCCCATGTCTGCCCGCGCCGCCGCCGCCCTGGCGCCATGAGACCGCGCGCCGGGGGACACCCATGCCAGCCATATGACGGACGGATCATATGGATCATATGGCCCGAAACGGGCATCCGCAGGGGCTTCGGCAGGCTCAGCCGGCCGGATATGCAGGCCACAAGAGCCCCGCGAACCCGCCAAACCCGCCACATGTCCCGCCACACATAGGAGCGCGCCCCGCATAGCTGCACATATGCGCCCCGCGTGACCCGCCTGGCCTTCACGCAACCGCTCGCCAACAGCGCGCCGCCCGCCGCTGCGGCTCCCGCACCGGGCCCGCTGCGCCCGGATGCCGGGGCATTGGCCCTTCCCGGCCTTTCCGGCCTGCCCGGCCTGCCCGCCATGCCAGACAGCCTCGTGACCCGTCCGCGCCCTCCTGCACCTGCAGCACATGCCTGCGCCCTGCGCCCTGGCCCTGCGCGATGCCTGCGCGATGCGCGATGCCCGCGCCATGGCCCTGCGCGCCCGCCCGCGCCGCGACTGGCCGGGTGATTCTCCGCGATTCTTGCACAACGCGGTTAACAGACCGTTGACGGGCGTTCAGACATCCCAATCCGGGCCCCAAAGCCGGCCAATATTCGCACAGGGAGGGCGAAAACGGCCATTTTCCGCCACTTCGTGGCGAATTATCACCAAATTCGCGCGGCTTTATTGTTTCGTTCATTCGCCTTGGATATGCCGGGGGCATGAGGGACAGAGATTTCGGGGCGGTGGCCACGCCGGCCCATGAAAGACATCATGTCATCGCGCGCCTGCAGCCGCATGCCATCACCGCGCTGGTGGGGTCGGTCTTTCTGAGCCTGATCGCCTCACTGGTCACCGCCTATCTCGCCGTGGTGATGCCCTCATTCGACAGCCTCTTTCGGCCGGCCGGACCACAGGGATCGCAGGCCTCCCTGGCCTCCCTGGGGCCCGTCGCAGACCGCCGCGCGCCCGAGCCCTGGTTCGGCTCCGGTGCCTTCTCTGCCGCGGCCGACAGCCCGCCGCTCCTGCCGGCGCTGCTGCAGCCGGTCAGGCGGGTCGCGCCGACCGGCCCGGCCCTGTCTGCGGTGCGGGGCCTGGCTCTTGCAAAAGCGCCCCTCGCCGACCTCCCTGGCGAAGGCCTGGCCCCGCCGCTGCGGGTCATCGCCGGCGCGCCGCCGCGCCGCGCACCGGGGCGCCCGGCCGACCTTTCGGCGCGTGTAGCCATGGCGGACGCCATCGGTGGCGAAGTCCCGCCAGCCCCGGCACGCCCCCCCGAAATCGTCACCATCGCCGCCAGCATGGGCGCCCCGGCCGAAGCCGCCATCGCCCCCCGCGACCCGGTGGAAGAGGCGCTTGCCGCGCTGGCCCTGCCGGCTTCGCCACGCCCACAGCCGCGCCCGGCCGCCGCAGTCGCCGCAGTCGCCGCGGCCGCACGGGCATCGGCCGCCAGCACTTCCGCCTCCGCTCCCGCCACCCCGGAGGACCTGCGCATGGCCAGCCTGAGCCTGCCCGATACGACCGGCACCCTGCCGGAGCTGCAGGGCCCCGCCTTCTCCGGCAAGTGCTCGCCGCGCCTGGCTCGCGCCATCCCGCGCCGCCCCGGCAATGCCCGGGCAGGGAGCGCCCTTGTCTCCGGCCTGACCGATGCCGCCGGGGGCGCGCGCGATGCGGCGATCCTGCGCGCGCTCCTGTCCGGCAATGTCCCCGCCTATCTGCGTCGCCTGGTGCCGGTTACCTTCACCGGGACCCTGGCCAACGGACGCCAGGCGCAGATCACCATCTGCGTGATGCCCGACTACCTCGCCCTGGGCAACGACCGCGACCATGTGCGCGTGCCCCTGGGGCTCAGGGCCGCGGGACAGGTGGCCGAGGCCTTCAACATGATGCTGCCGACCACGCGCATGGTCGATGCCATCTATGCCCAGGCGGCGGTGCACCTCGCCCCCCAGCCGATGCCCGCCGGAGGGCAGATGGTCACCACCGCCTACTTCCTGCGCCACAACGCGACCATCGAGCGCCAGCTGGCCGCCGCCCGTGCCCCGCTCGGCGCGCTGGTGGCGGGGCAAAAGAAGGACCTGGTGCTGACCAACCGCCTCGCCAGCAATCCCGGCCGGGTCGCGATCTACGGCTGGCACCGCCCCGGCGGGCGCCCGATCCAGCCCCTGACCACGGTGCACGGCGCCGCCTATGCCGATTACAGCCACGGTATCCGCCTGGTCAGCCGCACCGCCTACCTGAACGGGCGGCCGGTGGACCTGCAAGACCTGCTGATGGACGGTCGCTACGCCCGGCTGCTCAACAAGGAAGGCCCGATCGGCGGCGCCGCCATCCGCATCGCCTCGCGCTGACCAACCCATACCTGCCGCAAATAACCGCCTTGCGCCCCCCTTCTTCTGTTTGGAAATATCCCCGGGGGGTCTGGGGGGCTGGCCCCCCAGTTGTCCTGCGGCCCGGGGGCCGGCCCGCCCGCGCCCCCGATTTTTCGCAGAAAAATCGACCCCGGTCGCCAGGGCGCAAGCCCGGCGAAATCCCTTAGGCTCAGTGAGCCTAGTCGAGACTGATGAAGCAGCGAAAGCCCAGGTGGTAATTGCTGTGGCTCGCAGGCGACATTACCCGGGTCCCGTGCCAGAAGGGCGCGCGCCAGCGGCTCCAGAACGGATGCGCATGAACCGTGTCCCAGATGAACCAGCTGCCCTTCATCTCGGTCACCCCCAGGGTCTTCGAGCCGCGGCTGGCCATCTGGTCCGGGGCCATGGGCAGGTTCATGTGCTCGGCCACGTTGCCGTCGATGTCATAGACCCCGAGCGGGCTCTTGCAGGCCGGAAACGCTCCCGAAGGGTAGGTATTGGAGCCGCAGCCCGCAAACGAGCCGCCATTGCAGCCCGGCGTCTTGCGGCTGCCGGTGGCGCAGACCCCGTCGCGCCAGCGACCGATGGAATAGGTGTCGCTGGTCGAGGCCCAGCGCCTGTTATGCCAGGCGCGCATGGCGCTGTGGCTGAGGCCGAACTGGTAGTCCGGCTCCAGCAGCGCGCCGGCCGAGGCGCCTTCCCATTCATGGGCGTCGCCGAGCCGCTTGCCCTCGGCAAAACACAGAAGCGCCGCCTCGCGCGCCGTGACCCAGGTGACCGGGTAGGCCAGCGGCACGTTGGGATATTCGAACATGTCCACGCAGGCCTTGGCATCCTCCGGGCGCTCGGTGGCCGGGTCGTAGAGCGGCGCCATGTATTTGCGCCCGCAGATGCGCTCGAAGCGGGGGTTGCGGTAGTATTGGTAGGCCGGCGCCGGCAGGCGGGCTTGCGCCTGCTCGGGGGTCATCGGGTGGCGGGTCACGGCCGGGTTGCCCTGGCCGATCCGGCTGGAGCCGGCAAAGATCTTGCGGATGCGCGCCATCTGCGCGTCGGTCACCCCGCGCACCTGCTGCATCAGGCGAAACATCTCCTCGTTCGATTCGCGCAGGCTCTTTGCCTGACCCGCCCCCGCTGCAAGGCCGGCAAAAAGGGCGAGCAGGGCGAGCGCGGGTTTTTTCATCGGAGCCTCCGTGTCAGGTATTACGCTTCCATCATTCCTTTTATCACTCTTTTCGCAGCAGGTAGAAAAAGTCCCTGTTATCGGCAAAGCCGACAAAGCGCGGGATGGTGCCACCGTCGCGCCGCCGCTGGTCAACGGCGCGCATCCCGCGCACGAGGTGTTCGGCCTCGATCCAGTCGCCGCCGCTCTGCGGGTAGAGCGCCATATAGGTGTGCTCCTGCGAATTCATGTCGAGCAGCATGGCATGGTCGCAGCCATAGGCCTGAAAGGTGCGGGCCATGGCGCTGGGGGTGGCGGTGGAGAAATAGGCGTAGATCAGGAACTGGCGGCCATCGACCTCTTTGGTGCAGGCGCCCCCGCGCAGGGTGCGCAGCTGGGCATCGGCCGAGCCCGACCAGTTGCCCGGCCCCCAGTGGCGCACGAGGCTGCCGGGCACGCCCTCGCCGGTCTCCGGGTCCGGCTCGATCAGCGGCACCCCGTTCTGGCGGGCGAACCGGATCTCGGAGAGGCGGGCATTGTCCTGCTCGGTCCACTTGCGCATCTCCATGCGCCCGTCCTTGTAGATGATGATGGTGGCAAGGTCGGGCCACAGGCGCGACAGCACCACCCCGTTGACCATGAAGCCGTAATGGTTGCCGTGGTTGTAGGTGGCCATCGGCCCGTAGCGAAAGGCGCCGTGGTCGCGCTTGTAACCGCCGGTAAAGGTGGCCGCGACCCGGTCGGTCAGCGCCGGGCTGACCATGCCGGCCATCACCAGCGGGTCGGGCCGGTCAAAGCCGTCGGGGCCGGGGATGCGCCAGTCTCGCCCGGTGCCGCTGGGGCGCGAGGACCAGCCAAAGGCGGGGTGATCGGTGCCCAGCTCGTAGCCGATGTCGAACTTGGACATGTCAAAGGCCACCAGCAGCACGTCGGCGCCCCGCTCCACGCTGTCGAGATAATTGGTCTCGCCCCGGCGGCTCAGGATCTCCTCGCTGATCATGCCCGGCTGCATGACGCTGGCATAGATGCCCGGCGCATCCTTGACCGCATACCAGGCGCCGGCCTCCATGCGCCCGCCCTCGGTGCCCTCCAGGGTAAAGCCCGGGGCGGTGTACATCAGCGGATAGCGCGAAAGCCGGGCCCGCCCCAGCGCCGCGACCGTGGCCCCGGCATCGCCCTCCTCGGAAGTATCCGACGACTGCATGAAGGCATCCTCGTAAAAGGAGCCCTTGATCAGGTTGACGATCGAATCGCCGAAAACCACGTTGTTGCGCAGGAAATCGGCCACCGCCTCGCGGCTGGTGCGCGAGCCGCGTACCTTGTTGCGCAGATAGAGCCGCCCGCCGCAGATCGGGGCAAAGGGCAGCGGCCGGTCGGCGGCCTCCAGAAGCTCCGGCTCGTCGCCCGCCCAGGGCGCACAGGCGATGCGCTCGCCGCCGCCCTCGAGCACCAGTGCCGGCCCGCCGCCCTGCCCATCCCCCGCCGCCCCGCTGGCCAGCGAGATCCGCCAATTCTCCGGGTCGGCATTTTCCAGGTGATAGGCGCTGGTCCTGGCGCCGAAAAAGCCCGGCGCGGTCACTTCCAGCACGAACCAGGCATTGATGCCGGGATTGAGCGAAGTCAGACGCAACGCCAGCCCGTCCGGCCCGCTGGCTTCCTGACTTGCACGAAACGGTTGCAGGTCGAAGATGGTGCCCGGGGTGGGGCTTTCGTAAACTTCCATCCGCGCGCGTATGGTGGCGCTGTCGGGCATCTCCAGCCC
>JALWTH010000156.1 GCA_027082975.1 Paracoccaceae bacterium
CCGCCGCCGAGCACGGCATGAATGCCGACGTGCTCTCGGCGATCGGCTCGGCCGACCTTGCCCTTGGCCGGCTCGGCCAGGCCGAACGCACCCTGCGCCAGGCCACCGAGGCCGATCCCCGCAACGTCCCGGCCTGGAACAATCTCGGCGTGGTGCTGATGGAAAAGGGCCAGATCGCCGAGGCCGCGCGCATCTTTCGCCTCGCCTACGGGCTCGATAACGCAAATTCCGACCGGATCCGCGAGAATTTGCGCTTGGCCCTCGCAAAACTGGAAAATCCCGGCTATACTGCCACCGATAACGACGACCTCTCGCTGGTTCGCCGCGGCGCCGGGGATTACCTGCTGCTGACGACCTACCGGACGGGAGGCGCCGGGACCGGATGAGCGGCCCGACACGAACAGAGGCCGCCAACCGGCCCGCAGATGTGAGACGAGCAGCAAAGGACGCGAAAATGCGCCACCCCATTCCCGTGATGCTCTGCCTTGGCGGAGCCCTGGCCCTGTCCGCCTGTGAACGGACGGCGCGCCAGGCCGAAGTGGACCGCACCCTTGCGACGGTCAACGTGATCGACGAAAGCAACCTCAACGACATCATGCTCACCGCCGGCGACCCCAACGAGGCGGTGACCTATTTCCGCCGCGCGCTGTCGGAAAATCCCGACCGCACGGACCTGATGCGCGGGCTCGCCAAGTCCCTCGTGCGCGCCGGCAAGGCGCGCGAGGCGGTGCAGGCCTGGCGCAAGGTGGTGGACAGCAGCGAAGCCACCGACGAGGACCGCGTGGCCCTGGCCGATGCCCTGATCCGCTCGGGCGACTGGGCCATGGCCGAAACCGTGCTCGACCGGATCCCCCCCACCTACGAGACCTACAAGCGCTACCGGCTCGAAGCCATGGTCGCCGACAGCAACGAGGAATGGGACAAGGCCGACAGCTTCTACGAGACCGCCGCCGGGCTCACCACCAGGCCCGCCGGCGTGCTCAACAACTGGGGCTATTCCAAACTCACCCGCGGCGATTATGCCGGCGCCGAGCAGCTGTTCTTCGAGGCGCTCACCCATGACCCCGGCCTGTTCACCGCCAAGAACAACCTGGTGCTGGCCCGCGCCGCCCAGCGCAAATACGACCTGCCGCCGGTGCGCATGAGCCAGGTCGAGCGCGCGCAGCTCTTGCACACGGCCGGGCTCAGCGCGATCAAGCAGGGCGATATCGCCATGGGCAAGACCCTGCTGCAGCAGGCGATCGACACCCATCCGCAATATTTCGAAGCCGCCGCGCGCGCGCTCGAGGCGCTCGAAAGCAACGTGGCGGGCGGCTGATGCTGGCCGAGACGGCGCGTTCGGCGCTCTGGTTCCTGCCCTTCGCGACCCCGATCGCGCTCTGGGTGGCCTGGAGCGACATGGCGCGGATGAAGATCCCGAACAAGGCCGTCGGCGCGCTCATGCTGGTCTTCGTGCTGGTGGGGCTGATTGCGCTGCCGTTCGAGGTCTGGAAATGGCGGCTCGTGCATTTCCTCGTGGTGCTGGCGATCGGCTTCGTCACCTCTTCGCTGGGGCTTGTCGGGGCGGGGGATGCCAAGTTTGCCGCCGCCATGGCGCCCTTCGTGGCGCGGGAGGATCTGGCGTTTTTCTTCTACCTGATGGCGGCGACGCTGCTGGCCGCCTTCGTGCTGCACCGCGCGCTGCGGCGCCTGGGCGCGCTGCGCCGGGCTCTGCCGGACTGGGAAAGCTGGGAGCACAAGGACTTTCCGATGGGGCTGGCGCTGGGCCCGGCGCTGGTCTTTTATCTGGCGGCCGGGGCCATGTGGGGCAGCTGACGGGCAAGCTGACGGGCAGGAGGAAAAGAGACGGAAAAGGGAAAGTCGATGGCAACACCTCCACTGGGCGCGCAGATCGCCCACCTGCTCCGGGCGCACGGGGTCGAGCTGGTCTTCGCCATCCCCGGCGTGCACAATATCGGCCTCTATCGCGGGCTGAAAGAGGCGGGTATCCGCCATGTGCTGGCGCGCCACGAGCAGGGCGCGGGCTTCATGGCCGACGGCTATGCGCGCGCCTCGGGGCGGCCCGGGGTCGCCTTCACGATCAGCGGGCCGGGCCTGTGCAATATCCTGACGCCCCTGGGCCAGGCCTATTCGGACAGCGTGCCGGTGCTGGCGCTCTCTTCCTGCCTCGACGAGAGCGCGGCGCGGCGCGGCCAGCTGCACCAGATGAAGGACCAGGCCGGCGCGGCGGCGGCGGTATGCGACTGGTCCGAGGTGGCGCTGACGCCCGAAGCGGCCTTCGGGCTGATCGAGCGGGCCTTTGCCGAATTCGCCTGCGCGCGGGCGCGGCCGAAACATGTGAGCCTGCCGATCGGCCTCATGGAGGCGCCGGCCGGGCCGGTGGCGGCGCTGCGCCCCGACCTGCTGGCCCCGCGCCCGGACCCGGCGCAGCTGGCCGAGGCGGCGGAGCTTGTGCTGGGCGCGAAGCGGCCCCTGTTCGTCTTCGGCGGCGGGGCGCGCGGCGCGGCGCAGGCGGCGCGCGCGCTGGTGGCCTGCCGCAAGGCCGCCTCCATGCTCACCCTCGCCGGGCGCGGGATCATCCCCGACGGGGCGCCCGGGGCCTTCGGCCCGGTTCTGGCGCGCCCCGGCTCGGCGGAAATCGTCGCCAGCGCCGATCTGGTGGTCGTGGTCGGCTCGGAGCTTGCCGAAACCGACCTGTGGCGGGCCGAGCTGGGCCATGCGGGGCCGATGATCCGGGTCGATCTGGATGCAGAGGTGCTGGCGGATTCGGCGCGCGCCGAGCTTCCGATACTGGCCGATGCGCGGGTCTTTCTGGAGGAGCTTCTGGCCCTGGTCGAGCCCTACCCGGCGCGCGCCTCGGGCTGGAAGAGCGACGAGGTGCAGGCGGCCCGCGCGGGTTTTCGCGAAGAGGTGGAGGCGGCGCGGCCGGGGATCGCGCCCATCGTCGATGCGCTGGCGGCGGGGCTCCCCGAAGACGTGATGATCTATTCCGACATGACCCAGTTCGCCTATGTGGCCATGGAGCTCTGGCCGATGCGCCGCCCGGGCCACTGGCACCACCCCTACGGCTTCGGCACGCTGGGCTACGCGCTGGCGGCGGCGATCGGCGGCGCGCTGGCGCGGCCGGGCAAGCCGACCCTGGCGATTGCCGGCGATTACGGCTTCCAGTTCACGCTTGCCGAGCTTGCGGTGGCACGGGAGCAGGGGCTGAGCCTGCCGGTGCTGCTGTGGGACAATGGCGGGCTGGGCGAGATCGAATCCTGCATGAAAGCGACCGGGATCGACCCCGGCCCCGCGCGGCTCGAAAACCCGGATTTCCTCGCCCTGGCAAGGGCTTACGGGGCACACGCGGCAGAGCCCGAGAGCCTTGGCGCGCTGGTGGAGGCGGTCAATGCGGCCTTTGGCGCCGGGCGGCCGACGCTCATACGCATGACGCCCGCGCTCGCGGCTTGAGGCGGCGCGCCTTTTCGGGAGCGAGGCCCGTCAGGCCTGGGGCCCGCGCGGGCGCGGCAGGTATTCGACGGTCGGGCTGTGCTGATTGGGCTGCGGATAGAGCGTCATCATCAGCATCACGCTTTCGGGGATGTCGGTGCTGACCGGCAGGCCCATTTCCCGCGCCTCCTCGGCAAAGATCGGGTAATCATGGGTCCAACGGCCCTGGCTGAGCCTGTCGGCAAGCTCCGCCGCCTCTTGCGGCGCGAGCCGGCCTTCCAGCAGCCGGGTGGCGGTGGCGCGCACCTGGGCAATCGCCTTTTCGGATTGGTCGGCGAGAATCAGGGTGGCGTCGTCCACATCCTTGACCGGCTTCTTGGCAACCGCGCTCAGGATCGAGGCCGCCGCCTGCTGGCCCAGTTGCGGGTCGATCGGCCCCAGCGTGGCATTGGGCGCCATGACGATCTCGTCGGCGGCGAGCGCGATCAGGGTGCCGCCGGACATGGCGAAATGCGGCACGAACACGGTGACCTTGCCCGGGTGATCCCTGAGCGCGCGGGCGATCTGGGTGGCGGCGATGACCAGCCCGCCCGGCGTGTGCAGCACCAGGTCGATGGGCGTGTCGCTGTCGGTCATGTGAATGGCGCGCAGGATTTCCTCGGAATCGTTGATGTTGATGTAGCGCATCAGCGGAAAGCCGAGAAAGCTCATGGTCTCCTGCCGGTGCACCAGCAGGATCACCCGCGAATTGCGCTTCCTTTCCATCTGGGCGATCTTGCGCTTGCGCGCGCCCTCCAGCATCCGCCGCTGGAAGATCGGCTGCAAGGCCGACAGGATGAAGAAAAGCCAGATCAGCTGTCCAAGGTCAAAACCGCCGCTATCCATGTCGCCGCTCCTTCGCTTCGCCAGAACGATAGGGCGGATTCGGCCCCGGGGGAAGGGCCGGGGGAAGGGCGGACATGCCTGCCCGCCCCCGCCATTCTTGCGCTCGGGCTCAGTTCTTTTCCTGGTCCACCAGCTTGCCGGCGGAGATCCAGGGCATCATGGCGCGCAGTTTCTGGCCCACTTCCTCGATCTGGTGGGCGTCGTTCAGCCGGCGCGTGCCCTTGAAGAAGGGCTGGCCGACGGCGTTCTCCAGCATGAAGTCGCGCACGAACTTGCCCGACTGGATGTCGTCGAGCACGCCCTTCATGCGCGCCTTGGTCTCTTCGCGCGGCAGGACGCGGGGGCCGGAGACATATTCGCCATATTCGGCGGTGTTGGAGATCGAGTAGTTCATGTTGGCGATGCCGCCCTCGTAGATCAGGTCGACGATCAGCTTCACCTCGTGCAGGCATTCGAAATAGGCCATTTCCGGGGCGTAGCCGGCCTCGACCAGGGTTTCGAAGCCCATGCGAATGAGCTCCACCAGGCCGCCGCAGAGCACCGCCTGCTCGCCGAACAGGTCGGTCTCGCATTCCTCGCGGAAGGTGGTCTCGATGATCCCCGAGCGCCCGCCGCCAATGCCCGAGCAGTAGGAAAGGCCCAGCTCCAGCGCGCGGCCGGTGGCGTCATTATGCACGGCGACAAGGCAGGGCACGCCGCCGCCCTTGACGAATTCGCCGCGCACCGTGTGGCCGGGCCCCTTGGGCGCCATCATGATGACATCGACGCCGGGCTTGGGCTCGATCAGGTTGAAATGCACGTTGAGCCCGTGGGCAAAGGCAATGGCCGCGCCCTCGCGCAGGTTGTCATGCACGTATTTCCTGTAGGTCTCGGCCTGAAGCTCGTCGGGCATGGTGAACATGATGAGGTCCGCCCAGGCGGCGGCCTCCGCGATGCCCATGACGGTGAGGCCCTCGGCCTCGGCCTTGGCGGCAGAGGGCGAGCCCTCGCGCAGCGCCACGACCACCTCCTTGACGCCCGAATCGCGCAGGTTCAGCGCATGGGCGTGGCCCTGGCTGCCATAGCCGAGAATGGCGACCTTGGTGTTCTTGATCAGGTTGATATCGCAATCGCGATCGTAATAGACGCGCATGAGGCGGCTCCTTCTTGGGTGATGATGGCGCCACTATAGAGCGCGGGGGGTGAGGTGGGTTTCATTATCTGCAGAAAACGCTAATACTTGCGGGAAATCATATGAGTATTTGTAGAAAGATGAAAGGATCATGCAGATCAGTGAATCCGACCGCCGCCTGATCCGCCAGTTGCAGCGGGCGCCCGATCTGCCGCTGGGCGAGCTCGCCGGGCGCGCCGGGTTGTCGCCTGCCACCTGCTCGCGCCATCTCGAGCGGCTCAGGCGCGCCGGGGTGATCCGTGGCCAGCGGGCGGTGATCGACTGGGCGGCGCTGGGCTACGAGGTGCAGGTGAGCCTGCGGGTGACGCTGGAAAAGAGCGATCCGCGCGCCTTTGACGATTTTCTCGCCGCCGCGCGCGAGGTGCCGGAGGTGCTGGAGATCCAGACCTTTCTCGGCCGGGTCGATGTGCGCCTGCATGTGGTGGCCCGCGACATGGCCCATTACCAGCATCTCTATCGGGCGCGGATCCTGACCCTGCCGCATCTGGCCGAGGTGGAGGCGCTGGTGCAGATGGCCGAGATCCTGGGCGACCGGGGGCTGCCGCTGTGAGGGTGGACGAGATCGACCGCGCCTTTCTGCGCGCGCTGGCCGAGGATGCGAGCCTTTCGGCCGGGGCGCTGGGCCGGCGTTTCGGCCTGAGCCAGCCGGCGGCCTGGCGGCGGCTCAGGCGCTTGCAGGAGGCGGGCGTGCTGGCGGGCCGGCGCCTGGTGCTCGACCGCGAGGCGCTGGGCTTTGGCGTGACGGTGTTTCTCGGGGTGAAGCTCGCCACCAAGCGGCGGGTGAGCCTGGAGGACTTCGAGCGCGCGGTGAGCGCGATCCCCGAAGTGCAGAGCGTGCATCATGTGCTGGGGCTTTACGATTACCGCCTGCGGGTGGCGGCGCGCGATATTGCCGATTTCGAGCGCGTCCTGCGCCGGCGCATCATGGTCCTGCCCGGTGTCGGCGAGGTCGAGGCCAACGTGCTGCTGAGCGAAGAACTGCGCCCGGGCCCCCTTTGACTCCCGCCCCCCTTCTTCTGTTCGGAAATATCCCGGGGGGTCCGGGGGGCTGGCCCCCCGGCTTTGCTGTGGTCCGGGGGGCTGGCCCCCCGGCTTTGCCGTGCCCATGGTACAAGCGCAACGGCCGCCTGGCCGTCAGCCGCGTGCCTCCATCGCCGCGGCGAAGCGGTCGAACAGGTAGGCGCTGTCCTGGGGGCCGGGGCTGGCCTCGGGGTGGTACTGGACCGAGAAGACCGGCCTGCCCTCCACGCGGATGCCGCAATTGGAGCCGTCGAACAGCGAAGTATGGGTCTCCTTCACGCCTTCGGGCAGGCTCTGGCTGTCCACGGTAAAGCCATGATTCATCGAGGTTATCTCGACCTTTCCGGTTTCGAGATCCTTGACCGGGTGGTTGGCGCCGTGGTGGCCGTGGTTCATCTTCACGGTCTTTGCCCCCAGCGCCAGCGCCAGCATCTGGTGGCCGAGGCAGATGCCGAAGATCGGCAGGTCCGGCTGCGCCAGGAGGGCGCGGATCATCGGCACCGCATATTCGCCCGTCGCCGCCGGATCGCCCGGCCCGTTGGAGAGAAACACCCCGTCGGGCGCATGTGCCAGCACCTCCTCGGCGGTCGCGGTGGCGGGCAGCACGACCACCTCGCAGCCCACCGATGCCAGCGAGCGCAGGATATTGCGCTTGGCGCCGAAATCGAGCGCCACCACCTTGAAGCGGGGCTCTTTCTGGCGCCCGTAGCCCTCGGGCCAGGCCCAGCGGGTCTCGTCCCAGCGGTAGGATTGCGCACAGGTGACTTCGCGGGCGAGATCCAGCCCGACGAGGCCGGGAAAGGCGCGCGCCCTGGCCACCAGGGCTTCGATGTCGAAATTGCCCTCCGGGTCATGGGCCAGCGCCACATGGGGGCTGCCCTGCTGGCGGATCGCGCGGGTCAGGCGGCGGGTGTCGATGCCGCCGATGCCGATGCGCCCGGTGGCCGCAAGCCAGTTGCGCAGATCAGCGGTGGCGCGCCAGCTGGAAGGCTCGGTCGGGTCCCATTTCACCACCATGCCCGCGGCCACGGGGCGGGCGCTTTCGTCATCCTCCGCGGTGACGCCGGTATTGCCGATATGGGGAAAGGTAAAGGTCACCACCTGGCCGGCATAGGAAGGGTCGGTCATGATCTCCTGATAACCGGTCATGGCGGTGTTGAAGCACAGCTCCGCCGTCACCTCGCCGCTGGCGCCGAACCCCCGGCCGTAAAACAGCGAGCCGTCGGCCAGCGCCAGGCAGGCGGTCGGCTTCTGCGCTGTGTGGGCGGGTTGGGCGGATCGGGCGGACATGGCGACTCCCACATGCAAATCGGCGCGAACCTAAGGCGCCCCCGAGGGGGGGTCAAGAGGGGCCCGGAGGGGCCGTGGCGTGGGAAATTTGCCATATCTCCCGCTCCCGCAGGCCCGGTCGTGCAGCCAGGTGTTGTCGTCGCCGGTCCGATTGGATAGAGTCGGAAGCTCCACTTCGGCGGGGAAGCACGGGACATGGGACTGAGACAGAAGATCAACGAGGCGCTGAAAGCGGCCATGCGCGAGCGCGACAGGGCACGTCTTTCGACCCTGCGCCTGATCAACGCGGCGCTCAAGGACCGCGATATCGAACTGCGCGGCAAGGGCGAGGACGCGGCCCTGAGCGATGCGGACATCCTGGCGATCCTCGGCAAGATGGTGAAGCAGCGCCAGGAAAGCGCGCGCGCCTATGAAGAGGGCGGGCGGCTGGAAATGGCCGAGCAGGAGCGGGCCGAGATCCGGGTGATCGAGGAGTTTCTGCCGCGCAAGCTGGGCGAGGAAGAGACCCGCGCCGCCATAGAGGCCGCCATCGCCGATACCGGCGCCGGCTCGATCCGCGACATGGGCAAGGTCATGGGCGCGCTCAAGGGCAAATATGCCGGGCAGATGGATTTCGGCCAGGTCGGGCCGATGGTCAAGGAAATCCTGGGCTGAGGCGCCGGGCCGCGGGCGCCGGGCCGCGGGCGCCGGGCCGGGCCGGCAATTGCAGCCCCGCCGCCCCGCGGCCTCACCGCTCCGACCGGGCGGAGCGATGCCGAAAATCGGCCGGTTGTTACCCTGATTTTACCTCTCGGGCATTTCGTGCTATGAGGCGGGGCAGAGCGTGGCCGATCAGGCCGTTTCGGTCGTGACGGATGTCGAGGCGGGCAGTGGGCGCGTGGAGCCCGGAGGCGGGACAGACCCCGGGGCAGATGTGGAATTGAGTGGCCTGGTGGGACAGGAGAAGCAGCCATGAACAGGATTCTGACAACGACATGTGCGGTCGCCCTGGCGACGGGCATGGGCAGCGCCTCGGCGCGGGCGCAGGGCTCTCCGGTGCAGGTCGATGGCTTTGCCCAGCTGGGATATGGCGGGAATATCACCTCTGGCTCGACGGAGCTCTACGGACTTACCTACCTGACCTTGCACATCCCCCTGAGCGGAGGCGCCGACACGCGCGGATCGGTCCCGGACTGGGGCCTGGACATGACCGTTTTCGGCTATGGCAGTTCCGGCGCCGCTGGCGCCTATCTCCTGCCGGAAGCCTATATGAGCTTTGGCAACGTGCGCCTGAGCGCGGGCCTGCCGCAGGCAGCCACCGCCCGGTATGGCATCCACTCGCCGCTGTACCGCTTTGGCATCGTCGCGACGGACCTGCTCGTTTTCCGGGACGGCCTGTCGGCGACCGAGCAACTTGCCAGCGGCTCCTTCGCCCCCGGCGCGCGGCTGGATTTCGCCACCGGCGACGTGGCCGGCAGTGCCTCGCTGCATTACGGGCTGGCTTCGAATACCACGCAGCTGTCGCTGGCCGGTGCCTACAGCATGTCCAACTGGACCCTGAGCGGCGGCGTGGACGCCTATTCCATGGGCGGTGTCACCTCTCTGGGCGGCTTTGTCGGCTTCGAGGGAACGGCCGGTGCGTTCGGCTATGGGATCGAATACCGCAAGGGCAGCGGCGGAGAGATCGTTCATGCCTATGGCAGCTATGACGTGAACGACCGCTTGAAAGTGACGGCGCTGGGGACCGGTTCCGGTACCACGCGATATCTGGGCGCGGAAGCGGAATACCATACCGGCTCCGGCCTCTATGCGAGTGGCGGGGTGCTGTTGCGCGCCAGCGGCGGCGCCGCCACATTGATCGACCTGAAGGTCGGCATGGAATTCTGAGCCGCGGCCGGCGGGCGGAGCGATTTTTCTGCGAAAAATCGGGGCGCGGGCCTCAGCCTGCCTGCGCGGCCTTTGCCTGCCTGAGCAGGGCGGCGACTTCACGGTATAATCCCGGGCGCTCTTCTTCGCTGAGGAAGGCGCCCAGTTCCACCTCGCGGCTGTTTCCCTTGAGCGTGACGTAATTCTCCACCGGCCCGCCGCGTTCATGCAGGTGGACGCTCACCCAGTAGGGATTGGCCTCCCATTCGTGGTGCTGGCCATGCGGGCCGTGGCGGGTGAGCGTGATGCGGTCGGGCCAGACGCGCAGTTCTTCCAGGATTTCCCCGTCGCGGTAGCTCTTGTCGATGAAGAACCACAAGAGCCACAGCACCCCCATGACCGGCAGCAGGATCCACCACAGCGAGGCGGTGCCGAGAAAGGCGCTGAGCGGGACCAGGAAGGCGAGGAAGGCCACGCCGATCACCGCCGCGAAGCCGCGCCGTGGCAGCGAGCGGTAGGGCCACAGATGCATCGCAGCGAGCGGCCTTTCCCCCGCTTCATGTGAGAAGGCCCCGGACGATGCCGGGGCCTCCTGCGGGTCTATGTCCCATTCCCAGGGCATATGTCAGTGCGCGTGGCCCCTGTCCCAGTCTTCCCGCCTCGGCAGGGTCTCGAACGTATGCTCGGGCGGCGGGCTGGGCAGGGTCCATTCCAGCGTGTCGGCATATTCGTTCCAGTAATTGTTCTCGCTCACGCGCTTGCCGGCGCGCAGGGTGTAGAACACGATGCCGATGAACAGGATGAACGAGGCGAACGAGATGAACGCGCCGTAGGAGCTGATCTTGTTCCAGTAGGCAAAGGCCTCCGGGTAGTCGATATAGCGGCGCGGCATCCCCTGACGGCCCAGGAAGTGCTGGGGGAAGAAGGTCAGGTTCACCCCGATGAAGAACAGCCAGAAATGCAGCTTGCCCCAGAATTCCGGGTACTGGCGCCCGCTCATCTTGCCGATCCAGAAATAGACCCCGGCAAAGATGCCGAAGGCCGCGCCCATCGACATGGTGTAGTGGAAGTGGGCGACCACGTAATAGGTGTCGTGATAGAGCCGGTCGATGCCCGCCTGGCTCAGCACGATGCCAGTGACGCCGCCGATGGTGAACAGGATCAGAAAGCCGATGGCAAACAGCATCGGGGTCCTGAACTCGATCGAGCCGCCCCACATGGTGGCGATCCAGCTGAACACCTTGATGCCCGTGGGCACGGCGATGACCATGGTCGCCAGCATGAAGTAGCTCTGCTGGGTCAGGCTCATGCCCACCGTGTACATGTGGTGCGCCCAGACCACGAAGCCGAGGAAGCCGATGGCGATCAGCGCCCAGACCATGGGCAGGTAGCCGAAGATCGGCTTCTTCGAGAAGGTCCCGACCACGTGGCTGATGATGCCAAAGGCCGGCAGCACCACGATATACACTTCCGGATGGCCGAAGAACCACAGGATGTGCTGATACAGGATCGGATCGCCGCCCCCGGCCGGGTCAAAGAAGGTGCCGCCGAAATTGCGGTCCACCAGCAGCATGGTGATGGCGCCGGCGAGCACCGGCAGGCTCAAGAGGATCAGCCAGGCGGTGACGAAGATCGACCAGGAGAACAGCGGCACCTTGAACAGCGTCATGCCCGGCGCGCGCATGTTGAGGAAGGTGGTGATCATGTTGATCGCGCCGAGGATCGAGCTGGCGCCCGACATGTGCACGGCAAAGATCGCCAGATCCATCGAATAGCCGCCCTCGGTGGTGGAAAGCGGCGGGTAGAGCACCCAGCCCACGCCGGAGCCCAGCTGGCCGTTGCCGCCGGGGCTCAGCATCGAGGCCACGCCCAGGCTGACGCCGGCCACATACATCCAGAAGCTGAGATTGTTCATCCGCGGGAATGCCATGTCCGGCGCGCCGATCTGCAGCGGCATGAAATAGTTGCCAAAGCCGCCGAACAGCGCCGGGATCACCACGAAGAACATCATCAGCACCCCGTGATAGGTGATCAGCACGTTCCACAAATGCCCGTTCGGGGTGCATTCCCGGCTGGCATCGGCAAAGAAGCGATAGCCCTCCAGGCACATATGCTGCACGCCCGGCTCCATCAGCTCGATGCGCATCAGCAGCGTGAAGATCACCGCGATCAGGCCGGCCGTGGCCGACACGAACAGGTAGAGGATGCCGATATCCTTGTGGTTTGTGGACATGAACCACCGGGTGAAGAAGCCCCGGTTGTCTTCGTGTTCATGGCCGTGAATGGCTGCGTCCGCCATGTGGACCTCCCTTTGGGTTAGTTCCGGGTGCCGGCAGCCCGGCACGCTTGCTCACTTTTTAGTGCGCGAAACCGGGCGGAGCAACGACAACATTGACGCAGATCAAGTTTTTTCGCGAAAACGGCCCGCCCGGAGCATCGCCGGGCGGGCCGTGGTCGGTTTCGCGCCGTATTCGGGCCTGAATCGGGCCTGAATAGGGTCTGGATCGGGCCTGTCCGCCCCCTTTCGGAGGAGGCCTATTCGCTGGGCGCGGCCGGCCCCAGCGTGGCCAGATAGGCGGCCACGTCCTCGCCGCCCTTGCGCAGCTTGAAGGTCATCTTCGAGCGCGCCGACGAATCGCCCAGGACTTCGCGCAGATAGGCCTTGGGGTCGGCCAGCCACTTGGCGATCTCTTCTTCGGTCCAGACCAGTCCGCCCTCGCCGGCGGCAACCAGAGAGTCGCCGTATTTGAAGCCCTCGACACTGCCGGCCGCGCGGCCGACCACGCCCCAGAGATTGGGGCCGACCTTGCCGCCCTTGACGATCACCTCGCCTTCGGGGCTGACGATGGCGTGGCAGGACTTGCACTTCTTGAAGGCCTTTTCCCCGGCGGCGACATCGCCTTCGGCATATGCGGCGCCGGCGGTGAGCAGGCCGGCGGTGATGGCAAGGAGAATACGTTTCATGCTGCTTCCTTCCGCAGGATGGTTGTCGGACCCCGCCATTTTAGCGATCCGGGCGGCAGATGCGAGAGGGGAATTGTCGCATACGCGTCAGGAATCTTCATGATGCCTTCCGGATACTTTCGCCCCCGCCCGCCCCGCCGCCCCGAAGCGACTCGCCCTGCGGTTGCGTTAACCGGATGTTAACTTCCTTTGGGTTTACTCGATCGACAGAGGGAGCGGGTGGCATGGCGCGCAGCAATCTCAGACTGGTCCATAGCGTGGACATCCTGGCCGAGGAGGCATCCGGCGAAACCGGCGCTGCGGCCGCCCCGGCAAATTTCCGCCGCCCGGCCCTGCTCGGCGAAATCCTGGTCGAGCGCGGCGCGCTCTCGCCGCAGGACCTGGCCCGGGCGGTGGCCCTGCAGGCGCGCGAGGAGGCCCGCTTTGGCGACATCCTGCTGGCCAATGGCATGGTCACCCAGCAAGAGCTCTACGAGGCGCTGGCCTTTCAATACGATACCATGGTCGCCGATCTCGGCGCCGAGCCGCCGGATGTGCGCCTGATCGACCGGCTCGGCGCCGATACCTGCATCCGCCTGGGCGTGGTGCCCTGGAAGCGCGTCGGCGGGGCGACGGTGGTGATCTGCTCGCGGCCCGACGAATTCGACCGCCTGCGCCAGCAGATGCCGGCCGAATTCGGCGAGGTGCGCCTGGCGGTGGCCCCGGAGGAAGACATCCAGCACGCCCTGGTCGCCGCCCGTCACCGCTCGCTGGCCCGCAAGGCCGAAACCCGGGTCGAGGCCAGCCATTCCTGCCGCGAGTGGAACCGCGGGCGGATCGGCAGGGTCGCCGCCTCCATCCTGTTGACATTGCTCGCGATTTTCACCGTCTCGCCGCTGTTCGGCCTGGCCTTGCTCACCGCCTGGGCGGTGCTGACCCTGGCGCTCAACTCGGCCCTGAAGCTGGCCGCGGCCGCCATGTACCTGTACCGGCGCAAGCACCAGAAGGTGGCCTTCTTTTCCAAGCGCCACGGCCCCGCCATCGACAAGCTGCCCACCGTCTCCATCCTGGTGCCGCTGTTTCGCGAGCGCGAGATCGCCGGGCGCCTCGTGCGCCGGCTCGAGGCGCTGGACTATCCGCGCGAACTGCTCGACATCTGCCTGGTGGTCGAGGAGGACGACACCCTGACCCGCGCCACCCTCGCCGCCGCCGACCTGCCGCGCTGGATGCGCCAGATCACGGTGCCGCGCGGCGCGGTCCAGACCAAGCCGCGGGCGCTCAACTTCGCGCTGGACTTCTGCCGCGGCAGCATCATCGGCGTCTATGATGCCGAGGACGCCCCCGCGCCCGACCAGATCCACCGCGTCGTGCGCCGCTTTCACGAGCGCGGCCGCGATGTCGCCTGCCTGCAGGGGATCCTCGATTTCTACAACAGCCGGACCAACTGGATGAGCCGCTGCTTCACGGTCGAATACGCCACCTGGTTCCGGGTGGTCCTGCCGGGGCTGGAGCAGCTGGGCTTCGTCATCCCGCTGGGCGGCACGACGCTGTTCTTCCGCCGCGAGGCGCTGGAGGAGCTGGGCGGGTGGGATGCGCATAACGTCACCGAAGACGCCGACCTCGGCGTGCGGCTTGCGCGCAAGGGCTACCGCACCGAGCTTCTGGACACGGTGACCGAGGAAGAGGCCAATTGCCGCCCCTGGCCCTGGATCAAGCAGCGCTCGCGCTGGCTCAAGGGCTACGCCATGACCTATGGCGTGCACATGCGCAACCCGCGCCGGCTCCTGCGCGAGATCGGCGCCTGGCGCTTTCTCGGCGTCCAGATCACCTTTTTCTGCTCGCTGAGCCAGGTGGCGCTGGCGCCGTTCCTGTGGAGCTTCTGGGCGCTGCCGCTGGGCCTGCCGCACCCGCTGGCCGGGCTGATGCCGCAGGCGATGATGGTCGCGCTCACCGCGACCTTTCTGCTCGCGGAACTGATCACCATCGCCGTGGGCATGGTCGCGGTCTCGGCCCCCAAGCACCGCTTCCTGCGGATCTGGGTGCCGAGCCTGCATTTCTACTTCCCGCTGGCGACCCTGGCCGCGGCCAAGGGCTTCTGGGAGATCCTGACCCGGCCGTTCTACTGGGACAAGACCGCGCACGGCCTGTTCGACCTGCCGGCCGCCGCTTCCGGCGCCGCAGACAGCTGAGCGGGCGCCAACGTTGGAGGGGGACGATTTTTCGCAGAAAAATCGCGCCCGCGGCGAGGCTGCGCAAGAGGCCCGAGAGCGGATCACGGCGGTGCGGGCCGGCAGGGCTTGCACTCGCCTTGCCCTCGGCGCAAAACCGGCACGAAGGCCGGGAGATTCGCCGATGATTCCTGCAGACCCCATTCCCCCGGAAGAGATCGCCGGCATGGCGCAACTGCGTGTGCGGATCGACAGCCTCGACCGGCGCCTGGTCGCCCTGCTGGCGGAGCGGGCGCGTCTGATCGACCGCGCTGGCGAGCTCAAGCCGGCCGAAGGGCTGCCCGCGCGCATCGATTCGCGCATCGCCGCCGTGCTGGCCAATGTGCGCGCCGCCGCCGCAGAGGACGGGCTGGACCCGGAATTGGCCGAAAAACTTTGGCGGGAGCTGATCGAATGGTCGATTGCCCGCGAAGAGCGGGTGCTGGGCAGGCATGATGCGGCCTGACCCGGGCAGAGGGAGAGGAATGCCGGCGCAAACCACCGGCATGCAAGCAGGAGGGGCTGCAATGAGCGAAGGGCCTGGAAAGAAAGCGAGAATCATCGACGGAAAGGCCTTTGCCACCGATCTGCGCGGGCGTATTTCCCGGCAGGTCGGGGCCCTGCGTGCCGGGCACGGGATCACCCCGGGCCTCGCGGTGGTACTGGTGGGCGAAGACCCGGCCAGCCAGGTCTATGTGCGCTCCAAGGGCAAGATGACCCGCGAGGTGGGGATGCGCTCGTTCGAGCACCGGCTGGCCGCCGATACCGCCGAGGCCGAACTGCTGGCGCTGATTGCCCGGCTGAACGACGACCCGGCGGTGCATGGCATCCTGGTGCAACTGCCGCTGCCGGGGCATATCGACGAGGCCAGGGTGATCAACGCGATCAGCCCCGACAAGGATGTGGACGGCTTTCACATCCTCAATGTCGGGCGACTGGCCACCGGGCAGAAGGCGCTGGTGCCCTGCACGCCGCTGGGCTGCCTGATGCTGCTGCGCGATCATCACGCCAGCCTGTCGGGCCTGGAGGCGGTGGTGGTCGGGCGCTCCAATATCGTCGGCAAGCCGATGGCGCAGCTGCTGCTGCGCGACAATTGCACCGTGACCATCGCCCACAGCCGCAGCCGCGACCTGCCCGCAATCGTGCGCCGGGCCGATATCCTGGTGGCCGCGGTGGGACGGGCCGAGATGGTGAAGGGCGACTGGATCAAACCCGGCGCGACGGTGATAGATGTGGGCATCAACCGCATCGAAAAGCCCGAGGGCGGCAGCCGCCTGGTGGGGGATGTGGACTTTGCCAGCGCGTCGCAGGTGGCCGGCGCCATTACCCCGGTACCCGGCGGGGTGGGACCGATGACCATCGCCTGCCTGCTGGCCAATACGCTGACCGCCTGCTGCCGCGCCCATGGCCTGCCGGAGCCCGAGGGGCTGACCGCCTGAACGCAAATGCCCGGCCGTCCGGCGGCGACGACGCTCGCCGGGGCACGCGCCTGCGACCTCAGATCGTATAGGCCAGGCGCAGCCCGCCCCAGTGACGACCGCGCACGAAGATCGGTGCCGAGAGGTCCTTCATCATCGCGAATTTGCCGCCGCCCATGTTGCGGCGATAGATCTGCAGCAGGAAAGGCTCGGTGTTGCGCCCGGCCTTGAGACCGACCCGGTCGTCGAACAGGCGCCGGTTGCGGCAATTGGCCATGTTCCACTCGGGGTCCGGCCCCTGCGGCTGGGAAAATTTCAGGTTGTGGGTCGGCAGGTAGCCATTGGTATCGACCGCGGCGCAGAAAACCACCCGCTCGTCAAGCTCCAGCGCCGGCTCCTGGATCGGCGGCAGGACCTTGTCGGTGAAGGCGGTGAAGGGGGCCATGAGCTGCTGCGGATCGGTGCCGGGGATCGGGGTATAGTCGCGCGAGAACAGCGCCTGCTCGGTGATCTCGCCATTGCGCAGACCGGCCTCGAAGGCCTCGCTGACCTGGCCGACCAGCGCCTTGATCTCGGCGATCATGCGCGCATCCGGGGTCTTGCCGCCGAGGCCGACGGAAGTCTGGATCATGCTTTCGGCCTTGTCCACCAGGGCATTGCTCTGCGTGCGAAGCTGGCGGATGCCGCTGGCGGTATCCTCCAGCTCGTGCTCCATCGAGGTAAACGATTCCTGGAATTCGACGATGGCGGTGCCGTTCTCGGTGGCGCTGGCATGGATCGCGGCGGCCTCGTCGTGGATGGTCTGGACCTGGCTGGCGATGGCCGACAGGGCCTGGTCGGTCTGGGCCGATTCGTCGAGCACCTTGCCGGCATTGTCCGCCGCCTCGTTGGCCTGGTCGCGGATCGAGCCGACATTCTCGACCAGCGAGGCGATATTGCTGTCGATCCCCTCGGCGGCGCCGGCGGTCTTGCGCGAGAGATCGTTGATTGCCTCGGCGACCACGGCGAAGCCGCGCCCGGCGCTGCCGGCGCGGGCGGCTTCGATCTTGGCATTGATGGCGAGGATGTTCACCTGGGAGGCGATGGAGGAGATGGTGGCATTGGACACACGGGTCGCTTCCAGCGTCTCCTCGATGGCGGTAATGCGCCCGTCCAGCGACTGCACCCAGGCGGCAAGCTCCTGCACCCGGTCGCCGGCGCCGCGAATCACATTGACCGAGGCTTCCACGGCGCTGCGGGTATTGGCGATGGTGTCGCCGACCGCGGAAATCGCCCGCTGGACGGCGGTATTGCCGTTCATCATCCGCCGTGCATCGGCATCGACCTTTTTCAGCAGATCCATCAGCTTGGTGTTGTTCTGGTCGATCTGGTAGAGGGTCACGGCCATCTCCACCATCTCGAAGCTGAGTTCGGAGGCGGATCGGGAGATCTGGTCGATTTTCGAACTGTCCGCCGGGGTGTCGGTCGCGGCGGCGGCGAGGTCGCGGGAATGCTGCATTGGGGACTCCGGTTTGCTCTCCCCCCGTATAGGGGCCAAGCCTTGCGGATTGGTTAAGGCCGGGGCGCCGGGCGGGATTTTTCGCGCGGCGCGAAAGCCCGCTGCCCGCTGCCCGCTGCCCGCTCAGTGTTCGATATGCTCTTCGCGCACGAACATGTTGGCCCAGGCGCGGTCGATCAGCTCCGGGCTCATCTGCGGCGCGATTCCCTCGAATGCGCAGATCGAAAGGATCTGGTCGATCAGGAAGACCGGCTGGTAATTGGCATAGACATTGCCGATCTCGGGATACTTGTTCCTGAGCAGGTGGACCAGCGCCGCCTCGTCGAGCGGCAGCCCCTTCTTGCGCGCGACCATGGCGAAGATCTTGAGGAAGCCCTCCTGGTCAGGCCCGTCGATCTTGATCTTGAAGAAGATCCGTCTCAGCGCCGCCTTGTCGAAGATCTCGTTGGGGTGAAAATTGGTGGAGAAGATCACCAGCGTGTCGAAGGGAACTTCGAATTTCTCCCCCGATTGCAGGGCGAGGATGTCGCGGCTCTCCTCCAGCGGCACGATCCAGCGGTTGATCAGCGCCTGCGGCGGCTCGGCCTGGCGGCCGAGGTCGTCGACGATGAACACCCCACCGGTGGATTTGAGTTGCAGCGGCGCCTGGTAGGTGCGCGAGGTGGGGTTGTAGACCAGGTCGAGCATGTCCAGCGTCAGTTCGCCCCCGGTGATCACCGTGGGCCGCCGGCAGCGCACATAGCGCCGGTCGAAGCGGTTCACGTTGCGGCGCAGGGCGGTGGGGTCCTCTTGCTCTTCCTCGATGGCGCTGTGCACGATCGGGTCATAGACGGTGATCACCTGGCCGGCATATTCGATCGCCCTGGGCACATAGATCATGTCGCCCAGCGCGTCTCGTATGCCGTTGGAAATGCTGGACTTTCCGTTGCCGGGCGGGCCATACATCAGGATCGAGCGGCCGGCGGAGACGGCGGGGCCGAGCTGGTCGAGCAGGTCGGGCGGCAGGATCAGGTGGCCCATGGCGGCGGTCAGGCGCTCGCGGCTGATGCGGATGTTGCGGATCGACTGGCGCTTGACCTGCGCGCCATAGGCGGCCATGGGCACCGGCATGGCGCCGTAATATTCGGACTGGCTCAGCGCGTCGAGCGCGCGCGCCTTGCCCGCATCGGTGAGCCGGAAGCCCATCTCGCCGCCGGAATTGGCGTGCAGCGTGCCGGTGGCCTCGATCAGCCCCTGGTCGCGGGCCTGGTCGATCAGCTCCTGCACCACCCGGGCGGGGATGCAAAGCAGTCTTTCCAGCGCCGAGATTTCCTCGCGGCTGGTGCGGAACATGGTCTTGAGCAGGATGTCGCGCATCATCACCACGCCGAGCCCGATATCGGCGATGGAGCGCGCCGCAGGGGGCGCCTCGACGCTGCTGATGGAATCGCTGGGGCCGGTGCCGGTCTGGATATTCATGCTGCTGCTCGTTTGCCTGTTTGCCCCGATTCTAGCCGCGCACGCGCCTTCTCACAACAAAAACCGCATTCGCCTTTTGCAATGCGCAGTATCGGCGCGTAAGATTGCCAAAAAGTGAACGAAACAGAGGCGGGCAGGGCATGAAACGGGCAAACGGGCTCCATCTCGGCGCATTTCTGGCGGCGGTGCTGCTGGCGCTGGGGGGAGCGGCGCTGCTCAAGGGCGGCTTCTTCATCGGCAAGCATGAGGGCGACACCCTGCACCTGCTGCAACTGGTCGAGCGCATGAGCCGGGGCGAGTGGCCGCACCTGGATTTCCACACCCCGATCGGGGTGCTGGCGATCGCGCCGATCGCGCTGATGCTCCGGGCCGGGCTCGGGGCCGGCATGGCGCTGCTGGCCGCCCAGGTGCTGGTGGCGGCCCTGCTGCTGCCGGCGATCTGGCACGTGGCCCGCAGCCGCTTTGCCGGCGGCTGGGCCCATGCCTTCGGCGCGCTGGTGCTGGTGCTGGTGCTGGCGCTGGTCCACGGCACGGCGGAACCCACGGTCTCGATCTCGATGCATTACAACCGCTGGGCCTGGGCACTGGCCTTTCTGGTGATTGCCACCGCCATGCTCGCGCCGCTCGAAGGGCGCGCAAGCCCCGCGGCCGACGGGCTGATCCTCGGCATCGGCGCGGCCCTGCTGGCGCTGACCAAGATCACCTATTTCGTCGCCTTCGCCCCGCCGGTGCTGCTGCTCCTCCTGAGCCGGCGCCAATGGCAGACGCTCGGCGTGGCGCTTGCCGCAGGGCTTGCCGTCGCCGCGCTGGTCACGCTGCTTGCGGGCCCCGGCTTCTGGCTTGCCTATATCGACGACCTGCAAACCGTGCGCAAAAGCGGCTTTCGCGCCAATCCCGGCCTGCCCTTCGGCCAGGTGGTGGCCGCCCCCGCCTACATGGCCGCCTCGCTCACCGCGCTCCTCGCGGTGGTGCTGCTGCGCCAGAGCGGGCGGGCGACGGAAGGCCTCGCCATGCTGCTGCTCGCGGGCGGGTTCTTCTACGTCACCTACCAGAATTTCGGCAACGATCCCCAGTGGCTCCCCCTGCTCGGGCTGATGCTCTGGCAGCTCGCCCCCCCCCCGGGGCAGAAAAACGCCCTCGGCTGGGACCTGCGCCAGGCCATCCGCCTCACCGCCCTTGCCGCCCTGCTGATGGCCGCGCCGAGCCTCCTGAACCTCGCCTACAGCCCGTTTCGCCACCTCGCGGCGGACCCCGCCGACTACCGCCCGCTCCTGCCCGGCACCGGCACCCATCAGGACCTGCAGACCATGGCCGCGCGGGCCGAAAAGATCGTCGCCCAGATCGCCCTCGAAAGCCCAGGAAACGCCTTCGGCCCCTTCACCAACCCGCAGGCGCGCGAAAAGACCCGCACCCGCTTTCAGGGCGAGGACCTGCCGATCTGCGACATGAAGGTGGGCGCCGCCCCCTGGTATGCGGCCATGACCGCCGACCTGCGCGCCTCGGGGCTCGCCGAGGGCAAGACCGTGTTCACCGCCGACATGATGTCGGCCTTCTGGCTCTACGGCGCCTTCGAGCCCCTGCCCGGCGCCTCGCCCTGGTATTACGGCGGCCTGCCCGGCTGGGAAAATGCCGACTACCTGCTGGTGCCGCTCTGCCCGATGGCCGCCTTCGTGCGCAAGATCATCCTCAATGAGATCACCGCCCGCGGCGACCGGCTCACCGAAGTCAGGCGCAACGAAATGTATATCCTCTACGCCCGTTGAACCTGTGCCCTTTCATCTTTCCACAAAATACTCCCGCCGGAGGCACCGATTTTTCTGCGAAAAATCGCCCCCCCTCAACCGACGTGAATCAGGGTCTCGAACAGCCTGGGGTCGAGGCTCTCGGCATGGAAGGTCTCGCCCTCGGTCAGGATCGACACCGCGTCATGGCTGTGCAGGCTCTCCTGATGGCTGGCAATGACGCGAAAGTCGCCGATCCGCCCGTCCTGCTGCAATTGCTCGCAAAACAGCCGCGCGGCATCTTCCACAAAGATCGGATTGGCCGCATTCAGCTCGGCAAAGGCCTGCTCGTCCTCGCGCTTGACCATCACCTGGGTTTCGGTGGGCACCGCGCGGCGGCACAGGTCGATCAGGTCTTCGAACCACAGGCAGGCCTCGTCGCACAGCACTTCCACCGAGATCCGCGCCACCGAGCGCTGCGAATGGGGCGTGGCCAGCTGGCCGCGCACCTGCCGGGCGTGCTCGGATAGCTCCAGCGAACAGGGGCAGGTGGAGCTGTACACATAATCCAGATGCATGAACTTGCGCCGCGCCCCGCGATGCTCGACCAGTTCCAGCGCGATGTTGTAATATTGATAGCCTGACAGGTTCGAGCGCAGGGATCTGACCCGCGCGGGGTAGGAAAACTGCATTTCTATGCGCGCATCCAGGCTCTCCAGATCGGCCTTGTAATCATCGAGCGCCGCTTCGATCACGTCATAGGAAAAGGTCTTGTCCGCGTGCTCGTAAAAGGAGCGCATGATGCGCGACATGTTGATCCCCTTCTTGCCCGCCTCGAGGCTCACCGTGCCGGTGACGGATGTCTCCAGCGTGATGTCGCCCCCGTCGCGGGTGTGGTAGCGGATCGGCAGGCGGAAGTTCGAGATCCCCACATGCTGGATCATCTCCCGCGCGCCCTGAATGAGGCTCGCCGGGCCGTTCTGCAGATCGGGCATCGAGGCCTTGTAGGCGGCGTCGGGGGTGAAATCCTCGGGGTATTGGCGGCTGAGCGCCGGGTAATTGCTCACCTCGCCCCCGGGCAGCAGCCGGGCAATCGACGGATCCAGCCCCGCCACCTCCACCGGATCGGCGGCCCGCGCCCAGGCGCGCAGGGTTTCGAGCGCGCGCGCGGCGTCGTCGCGGGCGGGGGCCTCGTCCGGGCCGGGGCACTGGCAGTTCATCGCGGTCCTCCTTGCACCTGTGTATCCGTGCACCTGTTCGCCCGCTCAATGTAGGGGCTCGCAGGCGATTCACCAAATGCCGTGCGGTCGCAGGGGCTGTTCGTCGGCTGCGATGGTGTTGCAACGCGAGGGTATGCGGCCGCCCGGGTGGGCGCGAATGCGCCCG
>JALWTH010000157.1 GCA_027082975.1 Paracoccaceae bacterium
CAAGGCGATCCTCGCCCAGCGCCAGATCGACGACATCCTGCGCACGGTGGACCACCTGAACCAGACCGCCCACTGGGCCCAGAGCAAGGCCACGGACGAAGACCTCGAGGCGATCACCGACGCGCTTTTGCTGGCCATGCACGATTTGCGCACGGTGCTGGTGCGCAAGAAGGCCGACCGGCTGATGCGGCAGGCGTAACCGATTTTTCGCAGAAAAATCGCTCCCGCGCGCAGCGCGGCCTGTAGTCAGTAAAATTTTCATGAAATTTTACGCTTCTCGGGGGCCTCCCTGCGCACGGCAGGTGGGGCCCGCGATTTTTCTGCGAAAAATCCCCGCACCGCGCGGTCAGGACCTGTCCGAGACGCCTCAGAAAGCCTTGAAGGTCAGCGTGGTCAGCGAGCGCGATATCCCCTCGATGGTGAGCAGCTTCTCGTTCAGATACTTGCCCACGTCTTCATCCCTGGGGATGTAGATCTTCAGCAACAGGTCAAAATCCCCGGACGTGGAGTAGAGCTCGCTGTGGATTTCCCGCCGGATGACAGCCTCGGCCACCTCATAGGTCTTTCCCGGCTGGCACCGGAGCTGGACGAAAACGCATGTGGTCATCTGGCCTCCCGATCCTCTCAATCCCTGCACTGGCCCTGCACTGGCGCATGTAGCACATTCGCACGAACCGCCCGGCGCCAACAAGCCCTTTCGGTCCTTTTCATATCCGCCATTGCCCCCTATAACCCCGGCAAAGCCAGAGGAGTCCGCCATGCGCCGCGCCAGTATCAGCCGCCAGACCAGCGAGACGAAAATATCGGTGGAAATCGACCTCGACGGCACCGGCGCGCGCGATATCCGCACCGGGATCGGCTTTTTCGACCACATGCTGGACCAGCTGTCGCGCCATTCGCTGATCGACATGACGATTCGCGCCGAGGGCGACCTGCATATCGACGACCACCACACGGTCGAGGATACCGGCATCGCGCTGGGCCAGGCCCTGCGCAAGGCCCTGGGCGACAAGACCGGAATCCGGCGCTACGGCGAATGCCACCTGCCGATGGATGACGCGCTCGTGCGTGCCTGCCTCGACCTGTCCGGGCGGCCATTTCTGGTCTGGAACGTGCAGATGAGCGCGCCGAAGATCGGCTCCTTCGACAGCGAGCTGGTGCGCGAATTCTTTCAGGCGCTCTCCACCCATGGCGGCATTACCCTGCATGTGGACAGGCTGCACGGCTTCAACAGCCACCACATCGCCGAAGCCGCCTTCAAGGCCGTGGCCCGCGCCCTGCGCCGGGCGGTCGAGCCCGACCCGCGCAAGCCCGATGCGATCCCCTCGACCAAGGGGGCGCTGTGAGGTGCTGACCACTATCGTCGATTACGAAAGCGGCAACCTCCACTCGGCGCAAAAGGCGTTCGAGCGCATGGCCGCCGAGACCGGCGCCGGCGAAGTACTGGTCAGCGCGCGACCCGAAGACGTGGTGCGCGCCGACCGCATCGTCCTGCCGGGCGACGGCGCCTTTCCGGCCTGCGCGCGGGCGCTGCGGGCGCAGAGCGGCCTGTTCGAGGCGCTCGAAGAAGCGGTGATCGGCAAGGGGCGCCCGTTTTTCGGCATCTGCGTGGGCATGCAGATGCTGGCCGATCTCAGCCACGAATACGCGCCCACGCCTGGCTTTGGCTGGATCGGCGGCGAGGTGGACAAGATCGCCCCTTCCGATACCTCTCTGAAGATCCCGCATATGGGCTGGAACGACCTGGTGATCGACCGCCCGCATCCGGTGCTCAGTGGCGTGCAGACGGGCGAGCACGCCTATTTCGTCCATTCCTACCAGCTGCATGTGCGCGAGCAGTCCCACCTGCTCGCCCATTGCGATTACGGCGGCCGGATCACCGCCATCGTCGGGCGCGAAAATATCATCGGCACCCAGTTCCACCCGGAAAAGAGCCAGCGCGCCGGGCTGCGGATGATCGCGAACTTTCTCGCCTGGGCGCCCTGAACGCCCCGAACGCGCCCCCGAACGCCACCCGGAGAGCCGCGACCCTGCCCGGAACCCCGCGCCCCGGCCCGCGCCCTACTCGATCCGCGTCCAGGTGCTGCCCTTGCAGATCAGCCCGCCGGCGATGCAGCCCTTCATGGTCAGGCGGTCGCCGTTCAGATTGATCTTGCCGTAATAGATCTTGTCGTTCGACGGCCGCCAGACCTCGCCGGTATATTTGCCGCCCCCCGCGGGCACCATGGAGCGGATGATGTCCTTGCCGATATTCGGGCTCTGATATTCACCGTCCGCGTTGAAGGTGCGCATGATCGTGCCGCAGAACCCGGCGCTGCAGGCATGGATGTCCACATAGGCATAGGCGCCATCGTCCACATCGGTCTTCCACAACCCCTCGAGCGGGTCGGCCAGCGCCGGAACGCCCGAAACCAGCAAGACAACAAGCCCTGCAAACAGTTTTCTCATGGTTTCCTCCCTTTTCCCCCATCCTGCCCCGCACGGCCCCACATGGCAAGCATGACCTGCCGGAAGGCTCGGCTTGGCAAGCGCCCGCCACTATGCCAAAAGCCGGGACAGCAACGGAGTATTTCGATGATCCTCTACCCCGCCATCGACCTCAAGGACGGCAATTGCGTGCGCCTCGTGCAGGGCGAGATGGACCGGGCGACGGTGTTTTCCGCGCGCCCCGCCGAGCAGGCCCGCGCCTTCGAGGCCGCCGGCTGCGAATGGCTGCACCTCGTGGACCTCAACGGCGCCTTTGCCGGCAAGCCGGTCAACGCGGCGGCGGTCGAGGCGATCCTGGCCGCCACCAGGGTGCCGGCCCAGCTCGGCGGCGGCATCCGCGACATGGCGACGATCGAATCCTGGCTCGACAAGGGGCTTGCCCGCGTGATCCTCGGCACCGTGGCGGTGGAAAAGCCCGATCTCGTGCGCGAGGCGGCCCGCGCCTTTCCCGGCCGGGTCGCGGTGGGAATCGACGCGCGCGCGGGCAAGGTCGCCACCCGCGGCTGGGCCGAGGTAACGGATGTGGAGGCGACCGATCTGGCCAGGAGCTACGAGGATGCGGGCGTGGCGGCGATCATCTATACCGACATCCTGCGCGACGGCGCCATGAAGGGCCCCAATGTCGCGGCCACGGCCGCACTTGCCCGCGCGGTCTCGATCCCGGTCATCGCCTCGGGCGGCGTCTCCTCGCTCGACGATCTCGCCGCCCTGCGCGATTGCGGCGCGCCGCTCAATGGCGCGATCTCTGGCCGCGCGCTCTATGACGGGGCCATTGATCTGGCCGCCGCGCTCGCCCTGCTCAAGGAGCCAACATGCTGAAAACACGCATCATTCCCTGCCTCGACGTGGCCGAGGGGCGAGTCGTCAAGGGGGTGAATTTCGTCGATCTGGTCGATGCCGGCGACCCGGTGGAATCGGCGCGCGCCTATGATGCGGCCGGGGCCGACGAGCTGTGCTTTCTCGACATCATGGCCACGGCGGAAAACCGCTCCACCATGTTCGATCTCGCCACCCGCACCGCCGAGCAATGCTTCATGCCGCTGACCATCGGCGGCGGCGTGCGCAGCCACGAGGATGTGCGCGACCTGCTGCTCGCCGGCGCCGACAAGGTGAGCTTCAACTCCGCCGCCGTGGCCGACCCCAACGTGGTCGCCGAAGCCGCCGACCGCTTCGGCAGCCAGTGCATCGTGGTGGCGATCGACGCCAAGACCGTGGCGCCGGGCAAGTGGGAGATCTTCACCCATGGCGGGCGGCGCGCGACCGGCATCGACGCGGTGGAATTCGCCCGCACCGTGGTCGCGAAAGGCGCGGGCGAAATCCTGCTCACCTCGATGGACCGCGACGGCACCAAACGGGGCTTCAACCTGCCGCTGACCCGCGCCATCGCCGATGCGGTGGACGTGCCGGTCATCGCCTCGGGCGGCGTCGGCACCCTCGACCACCTGGTCGAGGGCGTCACCGAAGGTCATGCCAGCGCCGTGCTCGCCGCCTCGATCTTCCATTTCGGCACCTTCACCATCGGCGAGGCCAAGGAACACATGGCCAAAGCCGGCATCCCGATGAGGCTCACATGAACGCACTCGAACGCCTCGCCGCCACCATCGAAGCGCGAAGAGAGGCAGACCCCAAAAGCTCTTGGACCGCCCGCCTCCTCGCGCAAGGCCCTGAAAAGGCAGCGGAAAAATTCGGCGAAGAAGCCGTGGAAGCGATCATCGAGGCAGTGAGGGGCGACCGCGAAAGGCTCACCCACGAGGCCGCCGACCTGCTCTATCACCTGCTGGTCATGCTCGCCGCCCGCAACGTGCCGCTCGCCGACGTGCTGGCCGAACTCGCACGCCGCGAAGGCACCTCCGGCATCGAGGAAAAGGCCAGCCGCAAATAGCCCCCGGCCCTGCCTTTCATCTTTCGCCAAATACTCCCGCCGGAGGCCCGATTTTTCGCAGAAAAATCGCTCGCAAGCGCATGGTTACACGCCAGCCATCACCTTCCGCGAACCGCCCCGATTTTTCGCAGAAAAATCGCCCCCCTCACAGTTTCGAACTGATGATCCCGGTATTGAACCCGCCCATGCGCAATTCGCCGAACAGGCGCTGATACTCGATCTTCGGACAGCGGTTCATGATCACATCGCAACCGGCAGCCTCGGCCCGGGCGGCGGCTTCCTCGTTCTCCACCCCGATCTGCATCCACACGGTCCTCAGCCCCGGCAGATGCGCAAGCGCCGCTTCGACGATCGGCGGCACATGTTCGGAGCGGCGGAAGATATCCACCATGTCCACCTTCGCATCCTTCGGGATCGAGGCCAGATCGGCCACCACCTCTTCGCCAAACAGTTCCTTGCCCGCATGGCCCGGATTGACCGGGATCACCCGAAACCCCTTGAGGCTCAGATAGCGCGCCACGAAATAGCTGGGCCGGGTCGGGTTCATCGACACGCCGACACAGGCGATCACGCGGGTACGGCGGAGGATCTTCTTCAGATATTCATCGCTGTATTCTCGGGTCATACCCCGCATATATACCCGCCGCGGCAAACAAAAAAGCGCCCGTGACGTTACGTCCGGGCGCCAGTTCGTGGAACGAGGGACAGTGAAGGGAAATCAGGCGTTCCACCACCTGACCCTTCCCATATGGGGAGGCGCGCGTGGTTTTTCAGCCGCTATTCACCTGCTTGTGATGGGCACCGGGCGCGACTGGCGGCATAGAGCGCCACGGCGGCGGCATTGGAGACATTGAGCGAGCCGAAGGCCCCGGTCGGGTCGATGCGCACCAGCGCGTCGCAGCTCTCGCGGGTCTTCTGGCGCATCCCCGGCCCCTCGGCCCCCAGCACCAGCCCCACCGGGCGGCCCGGCGCCACGCCCGCAAGCCCCTGCTCAAGAGTCTGGCCCGCCGCGCCATCGAGCCCGAGCAGGACAAAGCCCATCTCCTTGAGCGCGCGCATGGCGGCCGACAGGTTCCTGACCCGCAGATAGGGCTGGCGCTCGAGCGCGCCCGAGGCGGTCTTGGCCAGCGCGCCGGTCTCGGGCGCCGAGGCCCGCGCCGGGGCGATCACCGCGCGCGCGCCGAAGACCTCCGCCGAGCGCAGCACCGCGCCCACGTTATGCGGGTCCGTCACCCGGTCGAGCAGCACCACGGGCCCGTCGCCCCGCGCGCAGACCTGTTCCAGCCCGCCCCAGCCCAGCGGCTTCGCCTCCAGCGCCGCGCCCTGGTGCACCGAGCCCGGGTCGATCGGCGCGGCGAAGCGGCGCGGATCCGAGATTTCCGCCGCCATGCCGCTCGCCGCGATGGCGTCGGCCAGCTTGTCGGCGGCATTCCGGCTCACCACCAGGCGCAGCTTCTCGCGCGCCGGGTTCAGCAGCGCATCGCGCACGGCGTGCAGGCCGAACAGCCAGACGGTCTCGCTCCCCGCCGCCCGGCGCGCCCGCTCCTTTTCCACCACCCATTTCGGTTTCTTCGCCACCCCGGCCCCCTTTGCAACTGCCGGCAAAAGATGCGCCGACCCGCTGCCGCGTGCAAGGCATTTTGCAGTTGACGCCCCTCCCTGCGGCGGCTATCCACCCGCCCGAGGGCGACGTGCTGCAAGGTGCGGCAGCGGACTGTAACTCCGCCGGGGAGACCCATGCCTGGTTCGATTCCAGGGTCGCCCACCACCTGACCGGTCGCGGCATCCGGGCCGGCGCCGGGCCTGTCGCCTTTCAGCCCACCCGCGCCAGTCCTTGCTCCGCCCCCGCCCTTGCTC
>JALWTH010000158.1 GCA_027082975.1 Paracoccaceae bacterium
CGCTGGGCGCGTCGGGCGTTGCGGCAAGGGGCGGCGGGGCGCTGGCCGAGAAGCGGGAGAGGTAATGCGGCCCGCCCGCCTTGGGGCCGGTGCCCGAAAGCCCTTCGCCGCCAAAGGGTTGGCTGCCGACAACCGCGCCGATCTGGTTGCGGTTCACATAGATGTTGCCCGCGCGGACCTGCTCGAGGACCCGCTGCACCCGGTCGTCGATGCGGCTGTGCAGGGCGAAGGTGAGGCCGTAGCCGGTGGCGTTGATGTCCTCGAGCACCTGTTCGAGCGCGCCCGCGGCAAAGGTCGCCATATGCAGCACCGGGCCGAAGACTTCGCGCTCCACCTCGCGGATCGAGCCCACCCTGAGCAGGGCGGGGGCGAGGAAATGGCCCTTTGCGGGGGCTTTCAGCGCCTTGATCAGCCGGCCCTCGGCGCGGGTGGCGGCGATATAGGCGGCGATGTCGGCCTGGGCCTCGGCGTCGATCAGCGGGCCGATATCGGTGGCGAGATGCCAGGGGTCGCCAAGGCAAAGCTCGTCCATGGCGCCGGTGAGCATGGCGGTGAAATCCTCGGCGATTTCCGCCTGCACATAGAGGCAGCGCAGGGCCGAACAGCGCTGGCCGGCGCTCTGGAAGGCCGAGGTGAGCACATCGCGCACCGCCTGTTCGGCAAGCGCGGTGCTGTCCACCACCATGGCGTTGATGCCGCCGGTCTCGGCAATGAGCGGCGCGCCGGGGGCGAGGTGGCGGGCCATGGCGGCGCGGATGCTCTGCGCGGTCTCGGTGGAGCCGGTGAAGGCCACGCCGGCGATGCGCGCGTCGCGGGTGAGGGCCGCGCCCACCGCGCCATCGCCGGGCAGTAGCTGCAGCACCTCGCGCGGCACCCCGGCCCTGTGCAGGAGCGCCACCGCCTCATGGGCGATCAGCCCGGTCTGCTCGGCGGGCTTGGCGAGCACGCCATTGCCGGCGGCCAGGGCGGCGGCGATCTGGCCGGTGAAGATCGCCAGCGGAAAGTTCCAGGGCGAGATGCAGGCAAACAGCCCGGCGGCAGGCGCCTCGGGCGCGCGCGCCGCATAGTAGCGCAGGAAGTCCACCGCCTCGCGCAGTTCGCTCACCGCGTCGGGCAGGGTCTTGCCGGCTTCGCGGGCGAGCAGGGCGAAGAAGCGGCCGAAATGGGATTCGTAAAGCGCGGAGGCGCGCCGCAGCACCGCCGCGCGCGCCTCGGCCGGCGCCTCCCAGGGCTTGGCGCGGGCGAGGGCCTCGGCCACGTCCGCCTCGCTGGCCCAGCGGATTTCTCCCATGATGTCAGAAGGTTCGGCGGGATTGGTGACGGTGATGCGCGCGCCGCTCAGCGTGCTTTCGGGGCGGAAGAGGTGCTTGCGAAAGGGGGCGCGAGCGGCGTCGATCCCGGCCAGATCCGGGGCATGGCTGAGGTCGAATCCGCGCGAATTGACCCGCTCGGGGGCAAACAGATCCGGCCCCGCCGGCACCGGCGGGCGCGCGGCAAGGGGCTTGGCAAAGGGGTCGGCGGCGACCTCCTCGGCGGCAAAGGCCGGGTTCACGATCTGGTTGACAAAGGAGGAATTGGCGCCGTTTTCCAACAGCCTTCGCACCAGATAGGCGAGCAGGTCGCGGTGCGTGCCCACCGGCGCATAGATGCGGCAACGGGTGGAATGGGCCGCGCGCACGATCTCGTGCAGGCGCTCGCCCATGCCGTGCAGGCGCTGGAATTCGTAATCGTCGCGCCCCCCGGCCATATGCAGGATCGCGGCCATGGTATGGGCGTTGTGGGTGGCAAATTGCGGATAGAGCCGCTCGGCATCGAGCAGTTGGCGGGCGCAGGCGAGGTAATTGGCGTCGGTCGCCTGCTTGTCGGTAAAGACCGGAAAGCCCCCGAGCCCCAGCACCTGCGCGCGCTTGATCTCGCTGTCCCAATAGGCGCCCTTGACGAGGCGCACCATCAGCCGGCGGTCGAGGCGCCGGGCAAGGGCCGCGAGCCAGTCGATCACATGGCGCGCGCGCGGTCCGTAGGCCTGCACCACCACGCCGAAGCCGTCCCATCCGGACAGGGCCGGCTCGGACAGCACTGCCTCGATCACTTCGAGCGAGAGGCGCAGGCGGTCGGCCTCTTCGGCGTCGATATTGAAGCCCATCCCGGCGGCGCGGGCCAGCTGGGCGAGCGATGAGGTGCGCGCGACCAGGGTTTCCAGCACGCGCGCGCGCTGGGCCACCTCGTAGCGGGGAAACAGGGCCGAGAGCTTGACCGAGAGGCCGGGATTGTCGCGGATATCGGCGGCGGTGCAGGCCGGCGCCAGCGCGGTGATGGCATCGGCATAGGCGAGGTAGTAGCGGCGGGCGTCGCCGTCCGTGCGCGCGGCCTCGCCGAGCATGTCGTAGGAATAGGTGTAGCCCTTCTGCTGCATCTTCTCGGCGCGGGCCATGGCGGCGGCGATGTCTTCGCCCAGCACGAATTGTGCGCCCATCTCGCGCATCGCGCGCCCCACCGCCGCGCGGATCACCGGCTCGCCCAGCCGCTTCAGCGCGCCCCGCAGCGTGCCCGCGAGCCCGCCCGCCTCCGCGCCCGGCTCCAGCACCTTGCCGGTGAGCAGCAGTCCCCAGGTCGAGGCATTGACCAGCGTCGAGGTGGAGCGGCCCAGGTGGCGCGACCAGTCCGAAGCGGCGATCTTGTCTTCGATCAGCGCGTCGATGGTGGGGGCGTCGGGCACCCTGAGGAGCGCCTCGGCGAGGCACATCAGCGCCACCCCCTCTTCGCTCGAAAGCCCGTATTCGGCCAGGAACACCTCCATCAGCCCCGGATCGCCCGCCGCGCGCACTTCACGCACCAGCCGCGCCCCTTCGGCGGCAATCGCCGCGCGCGCCGCCTCATCCAGCCCGGCCCGACGGGCGAGGGCCTCTAGGTCGGGGGGCGCGCTTAGCAGCATCGCCCGGTCGATCGCGGTGAAATCAGCCATTGGCGGCACCTCCTTTCCGGTCTATCATACCGGGAAAAATAGAGCCATATGGCCCGAAAATCGGAGAATTGCAGGAAATATGACCGAAATTCCCGACCTCGACAGGTTTGATCGTGACATCCTCGACATCCTCTCGCGCGAGGGGCGCATCGCGGTGACCGACCTCGCCCGGCGCATCGGGCTTTCGAAATCTCCCACCCAGGCGCGGCTCAAAAGGCTCGAGAGGAGCGGGGTGATCACCGGCTACCGGGCGATGGTGGACCCGGTGCGGCTGGGGCGCGACCATGTGGCCTTTGTCGAGGTCAAGCTCAGCGATACACGCGAGGCGGCGCTCGAGGCCTTCAATGCCGGGGTGCGCGCCATTGCCGAGGTGGAGGAATGCCACATGATCGCCGGGGCGTTCGACTACCTGCTCAAGGTGCGCACCAGCGACATGGCGGCCTATCGGCGGGTGCTGGGCGAGCGCATCTCGGCGCTCCCGCATGTGGCGCACAGCTCCACCTTCGTTTCCATGCAGGCAGTGAAGGAGCCGGGATAGGCGGCTGCGGATTGCGCCGAACTCCCCCTGCCCCTGCGCTTCGCCGGGTTTTAACGAAATCTTTACGGCTCGCGGCTACGATTTTTCGCAGAAAAATCGGGGCAACGGTTTGCAAATCTGTTGGGCGGCGAGGAAGCCGGCAGGGGCAGGCCGCCGCACCGCCTTGTTCGCCACGGCTGCTTCTGGCACCAGCACCCCGGCTGCAAGCGGGCCAGGCTGCCGCAGACGCGAGCGGGCTTCCGGCGGCAGGTACTGGAGGGCAGCGTTGAGAGGGGCGCGGCCGCGCTGGCGGATCTTGAGGCCGGGACTGGGCAGCGCTGGTAGCGTGGCGTGTGAAGTCGATCCCGCGGCGCGGGAAGCCCTGGACGGGCGGGCCGTCGGGAGTCCGGCAAGGCGTTGAAACCGTGCAACCGGCTGGTGCGGGCGGCGGGAGCCGAACCCGCACGGCACGGGGCCTCTGGATTTCATGTCACCCCCAGCGCGATTCATAGGGGGTTACGGGTCTTGTCCTGCTCATAACCACTTGAAAACAATCCAATATCCCCTTGCCGCAACCCATCGCGCAGCGTTTCGGCCCGGGCCTGGGAGGATTCGGCCATGGCCACAAAGCTCGCGCAGGCGACAGTCGGCAGGCGCAGCCTGGAATGCCGACCACCTTCGCACCTTCATTACCGATGAGCCGGGCGCAATGGCCCACATACTGGCCCACGCCAAGCGCCATCCGACCCGTCGCCAAGACCGGCCAATCCACTGGCCGCTCTACAAGGAGCGCCATCCCGTGGAGTGTTTCTTCAGCAAAACCAAACGCTTCCGCCGCATCGCCACGCGCTGCGAAAAGTCAATCTCATCCTTCAAGGCCTTCGTCGACCTGGGTCCTGAGCCTAGTTCGGCTTGCTCCGGGTGGTATTGTGATGCAGCCAGGCCGAGGCTTCCAGCCGGTCGCGTGTGTGCGCGTCGGGCGCTTCTGCCCCCGCCCCCCCCGCACCCAGAAACTCGAGCAGCGCCTTGCGCTCGGCTTCGGGCAGGGCATTGAGCCGGTCGATCAGGTCAGCATCCGCCGATTTCATCCGCGCCTCCCTCTCTGTCGCCCCCAGTATAGCCGGTATGCGCGGAAATTTCCATTCCGCGCTTCCCCCGCCTGTCCCGGGACGCTAGGTTCGCCCCATGCCCGACCTGTTCGACAGCCCCGAGGCCGGCCCCGATCAGCCCGACAGCGCCCCGCGCCCACTGGCCGACCGCCTGCGCCCGGCCCGGCTCGCCGACGTGGTGGGCCAGGCGCACCTGCTGGCGCCCGACGCGCCCCTTGGCGCCATGCTCGCCTCGGGCAGCCTCGGCTCGCTGATCCTCTGGGGCCCGCCCGGCGTGGGCAAGACCACCATCGCCCGCCTGCTGGCCGACGAGACCGATGCCGCCTTCGTGCAGATCAGCGCGATTTTCACCGGCGTTCCCGAACTGCGCAAGGTATTCGAGGCGGCGAAACTGCGCCGCGCCAATGGCCGGCGCACGCTGCTGTTCGTCGACGAGATCCACCGTTTCAACAAGGCCCAGCAGGACGGCTTCCTTCCGCATATGGAAGACGGCACCATCCTGCTGGTGGGCGCGACCACCGAAAACCCCTCCTTCGAGCTTAACGCCGCCCTCCTGAGCCGGGCGCAAGTCCTTGTCCTGAAAAGGCTTTCCCCAGAGGCGCTGGAGCATCTGGCAACCCGCGCCGAGGCCGAACTGGGCGCCCCCCTGCCGCTCACGCCCGAGGCCCGCGCCGCCCTGATCGAGATGGCCGATGGCGACGGGCGCAGCCTGCTGAACCTGATCGAGCAGCTTGGCGCCAGCCCCCCCGAAGCGCCGCTTGACGCCGCCGCCCTGACCCGCCGGCTGACGCGCCGCGCGAGCCTCTACGACAAGTCCGGCGAAGCCCATTACAACCTCATCTCCGCCCTGCACAAATCCATCCGCGGCTCCGACCCGGATGCGGCGCTCTACTGGCTCGCCCGGATGCTCGCCGGCGGCGAAGACCCCCGCTTCATCGCCCGCCGCCTCACCCGCATGGCGGTCGAGGATATCGGGCTGGCCGACCCGCAGGCCAACGCCATCTGCCTCGATGCCTGGAATACCTACGAGCGCCTCGGCTCGCCCGAAGGCGAACTGGCGCTGGCCCAGGCCGCCACCTACCTCGCCCTTGCCCCCAAATCCAACGCCGCCTACACCGCCTACAAGGCGGCGATGAAATCCGCCCGCGCCACCGGCTCCGCGCCGCCGCCAAAGCACATCCTCAACGCCCCCACCCGGCTGATGAAGGAGCAGGGCTACGGCGCCGGCTACCAATACGACCACGATGCCGAAGACGGCTTCTCGGGCCAGGACTACTTCCCCGAGAGCATGGCGCGCGAAAGCTTCTACCAGCCGGTCGAGCGCGGCTTCGAGCGCGAGCTGAAAAAGCGCCTTGCCTATTTCACCCGCCTGCGCGCGAAACGAAACGCCCAAACCTGATCCTCATTGGCCCGCAAATATCCAGTCCGTTTGATCTGTGCGAAGATGGTTGCGGGCGGGAGCTCGTGAATATCCGGGTGCTCTGATGGTTCAGAGGCATCGTCTCCGGGCCCGAGCCCCGCCCGCGATTGTTGTCCTGCACGGAGATTGGGGCAGCGGGTGCTGACCCCGTGCGACTGGAACAGGAGGGGTCATGTCAGGGAATG
>JALWTH010000159.1 GCA_027082975.1 Paracoccaceae bacterium
CCCCCGCCGCGCGCCTGCTGCGTGGCGAGGGCGGGGGGCAGGACTGCCACCTGCTCTATTGCGACGACGACTGGCGCTATGGACCGGGCTGGGCGCAGGGCTTTCTCGATGCCGCCCGCGCCCGCCCCGGCGCGGTCATCGCCGCCTCCACCTTTTCCGCCCGCCGCCTCGGCCTTGCCAGCCCTGCCGACAGCCCGGATATCGCTCAGGGCTTTGCCGGGGTGCTGCTCAGCCCCGACTGGCTCGACGATGCCGCGCTCTCCCCGCCGCGCGCGGCCTGGGCGGTGGACGATATCTGGCTCTCGGCCCAATATGCCCGCCTCGGGCGCAGGATCGTCCACGCCCCGGCCCTGCGCGCCCATGCCCGCCCGCTGGCCGAGCCGGGCCGGCTGCAGGATGCCACGCTTGACGGGGCCAATCGGGCCGCAGCCAACCGCCGCCTCGCCCAAAGGCTCGCCGCCGAATACCGCATCTGGGGGGCGCCGGACGCATAGCCGGCTTTTCCGGTTCAATGGTTCAATGCACGTTCACCGGCGCGTAATCGTGACTGCGCGCAAGCGCAAAGGCCATGTGCCGCCCGTTGACCAGGGCCAGCTGCACGCCGTTCTTGTCATGCACCGCATAGAGGTTCTCGGCCCGGCCCACCTGGGCGCGCACCGCCTCGGGCAGCTCATCGGCCCGCACCGGGCGCACATAGACGATACGATCATCGCTGTCGGCAAACGGATCCCGCTTGACGTTCATGCCTTCCCCCATTCAGCTTCAGCCGTCATCACCCCTTGCGGATCTCCACATTCTGCACGAATTGCTCCGGCTCGGCGCGCTTGAGGTCGATATGCAGGAGGCCGTTCTCCACCGTCGCCCCCTCCACTTCGACCCCGTCGGCCAGCACGAAGCTCTTCTGGAACTGTCGCCGGGCAATGCCCTTGTACAGGAACACCCGCGCCGTGTCGTCGGGCGCCTGACGGCCGCGCACCAAGAGCTTGTTGGCCTCGACCGTGATCGACAGATCGTCCCGGGCAAAGCCGGCCACCGCCAGGGTGATGCGATAGGCGTTGTCGCCGGTCTGTTCGATGTTGAACGGCGGGTAGCCGTCATTGCCGGCCTTGGTGGCCTGCTCGACCATGCGTTCGAGCTGCTCGAAGCCCAGCAGCATCGGGTGGGCGGCAAAAGTCATCTTGGTCATCTGGCACGTCCTTTCTCTGTAAGCGACCTGTGCGCGGCCCCCATATGGGCAACCTGCACCGCAAATATGGGCACCCTCTCCGCCCCGCGCAAGAGCCGCGGCACGAGTGCCGCCGGCAGGCCCGCTTGGCGCAGCGGCGCTTTGCGGCTAGACTGTGCGCAGGGCAACGAGTCGGCCGGGGCGATGAGCAAAGCCGAAAGCATGAGCAAAGCCGAAGAGATGAAAAGCGACGAGGTGCTCCGGGTCGAGCTCGAGGTGTTTCGCCGCGAGCACCGCGACCTTGACGACGCCATTGCCGCGCTCGAAGCCTCCGGGCGTGCCGACCAGCTGCGCCTGCGCCGGCTCAAGAAGCAGAAGCTCGCGCTCAAGGACAAGATCGCCCGGATCGAAGACCAGCTTACCCCGGACATCATTGCATAACCACGTCATTGCATAAACCGCACACCCCGCTATAAGCGCGGCAAACGGGCCAGCCGGGGGACGACATGGCAGACACGGCAGAAATATCGGTCGGGATCATCATGGGCAGCCAGTCCGACTGGCCGACCATGCGCGAGGCGGCGGCGCTGCTCGATGAGCTTGGCGTGGGCTACGAGAGCCGCATCGTCAGCGCCCACCGCACCCCGGACCGGCTCTGGGAATACGGCCGCGAAGCCGCCGGGCGCGGGCTCAAGGTGATCATCGCCGGGGCCGGGGGGGCGGCGCATCTGCCCGGCATGATGGCCTCGAAGACCCCGCTGCCGGTGATCGGCGTGCCGATCCAGACCCGCGCGCTGGGCGGGCTCGACAGCCTCTATTCCATCGTCCAGATGCCGCGCGGCTTTCCGGTGGCGACCATGGCGATCGGCGCCGCCGGCGCGGCCAATGCGGCGCTGATGGCCGCCTCCATCCTCGCGCTCGCCGACCCCGCCCTTGCCGAGCGGCTCGCCGCCTGGCGCGCGGCCCTCTCGGCTTCGGTCCCCGAGGCGCCCGGCGATGCGTGAGCCGCTCCGCCCCGGCGCGCGCATCGGCATCCTCGGCGGCGGCCAGCTGGGGCGGATGCTGGCCATGGCCGCGGCCCGCCTCGGCTTCACCTGCCACATCTACGAGCCGGGCGCGCACCCGCCCGCGGGCCATGTCGCCCACCGCGTCAGCCGCGCCTCTTACGAGGACCGCGCCGCGCTCGAAGCCTTCGCCCGCTCGGTCGATGTCATCACCTACGAGTTTGAAAACATTCCCACTTCCGCCCTCGACCTGCTGGAAAAGCTGCGCCCGATCCGCCCCGGCCGCGAGGCCCTGCGCGTGTCCCAGGACCGCCTCACCGAAAAGCGGTTTCTCGCCGGCCTGGGGCTGAAAACAGCCCCCTTCGCGCCCGTGAGCGACGCCGCTTCGCTTGCCCGCGCGCTGCAGATCACCGGCACGCCGGCAATCCTCAAAACCCGCCGCTTCGGCTATGACGGCAAGGGGCAGGCCCGGATCATGGCCCCGGAGGAGGCCGAATCCGCCCTCGCCGCCATGCAGGGCGCCGAAGCGATCCTCGAGGGCTTCGTGGACTTCACCCACGAGATCAGCGTCATCGCCGCGCGCGGCCCTTCCGGCGAAATCGCCTGCTTCGATGCGGGCGAAAACGTGCATGTAAACGGCATCCTCTCCACCACCACCGTGCCCGCGCGCCTGAGCAATGCCCAGCAGACCGACGCCGTGCTGATCGCCGCCAACATCCTGAACGCGCTCGATCATATCGGCGTGATGGGGGTGGAGCTCTTCGTCACCTCAGCCGGGCTCATGGTCAATGAAATCGCCCCGCGCGTGCACAATTCCGGCCACTGGACCCAGGACGGTTGCCTGATCGACCAGTTCGAACAGCACATCCGCGCCATTGCCGGCTGGCCGCTGGGCGACGGGCGGCGCATCGCCGATGTGGTGATGGAAAACCTGATCGGAGACGATATCGACCGCATCGCCGAAATCGCCGCCGACCCCAGCGCCGCCCTGCACCTCTACGGCAAGGCCGAGACCCGCCCGGGGCGCAAGATGGGCCATGTGAACCGCCTCACACGCCGCCCCTGACCCTTTCATCTTTCGCCAAATACTCCCGCCGGAGGCCCGATTTTTCTGCGAAAAATCGCCCCGCCGAGAGGTTCAGGCATGGATCGCCCCGTCGCCGCAGTCAAGCGCCGCCTCGCGCACCGCTTCCGAGAAGGTCGGGTGCGCATGGCAGGTGCGCGCGAGGTCTTCAGCGCTGGCGCCGAATTCCATCGCCACGCAGGCCTCGTGGATCAGCTCCCCCGCCGCCGGGCCGATGATGTGGACGCCAAGGATCCGGTCGGTCTCCTGATCCGAAAGGATTTTCACGAACCCTTCCCCCTGAAAGACCGCCTTGGCCCGGGCATTGGCCATGAACGAGAACTTGCCCACCCTGTAGGCCCGCCCGGCCTCTTTCAGCGCCTCTTCGCTCTGGCCCACGCTGGCCACTTCGGGGCTGGTATAGATCACGCCGGGGATCACGTCGTAATTCACATGGCCCGCCTGTCCGGCGATACATTCGGCCACCATGATGCCCTCTTCCTCGGCCTTGTGGGCGAGCATCGGGCCTTCGGTCACATCGCCGATCGCCCAGATGCCCGCGACCGAGCTGCGGCCCTGTGCGTCGGTTGCGATCTGCCCGCGTTCGGTCATCTTCAGCCCCAGCGCCTCGGGCGCGAGCCCGGCGAGGAAGGGGCGGCGGCCGGTGGCGACCAGCACGGTGTCGGCCTCCAGCACGTTTGCCGAGCCGTCCTTCTTCAGTTCATAGGTCAGTTTCAGCTTGGTCTTGAGCTTCTCCACACCCTTGACAGCTGCGCCGAGAATAAATGTAAGTCCTTGTTTTTTCAGCGCCCTTTGCAGCGCCTTGCCGAGCCCCTTGTCGAGCCCGGGGGTGATGTGGTCGAGATATTCCACCACCGTCACTTCGGCCCCGAGCCGGGCATAGACCGAGCCGAGCTCGAGCCCGATCACCCCGGCGCCGATCACCACCAGGCGCTTGGGGACCTTGCCGAGCGACAGCGCGCCGGTCGAGGTCACGACGCGCTCTTCGTCCACCTCCACGCCGGGCAGGCTCGCGGGCTCCGAGCCGGTGGCAATCACGATATGGCGGGCCGAATGGACCTCTTCCTCGACCCGGACCTTGCCGGGAGCGAGGATCTCCCCCCAGCCCTTCAGCCAGTCTATCTTGTTCTTCTTGAACAGAAATTCGATGCCCTTGGTGTTCTGCCCCACCACCGCATCCTTGTATTCGAGCATCTTCGGCCAATCGACCGAGGGCGCCTTGCCCCTGAGCCCCATGGCGGCGAAATTGTGCTGTGCCTCGTGCAGCATGTGGCTGGCATGCAAGAGCGCCTTGGAGGGGATGCAGCCCACGTTGAGGCAGGTGCCGCCAAGGGTTTCGCGGCCCTCGACCACCGCCGTCCTGAGCCCCAGCTGGGCGCAGCGGATCGCCGAGACATAGCCCCCCGGCCCGGCGCCGATCACGATCACGTCATAGTCTGCCATTTGGGTCTCCTGAAAGGTAAGATCTGTTCATTTCGTTTTCGAAGGCGCGGAAGCTTCGATATGCTTTACCATTGTGGTGCAGGCCGGGCAGAGCAGCCGCCCGTGCCAGTTCGGCAGGGTATCGCCCGGCTCGTCGCGCCAGGGGCCGGCATCGAGCAGAGAGCGGTAGCCCCCCTGCCCCGCCGCATCGGCTTCGCCGACCACCCAGGTCACCTCCCCCGTCAGGCCGCAGCCGGGGCAGGTGAGCGTCTCGGGCTCGCGCCAGGCCATGGCTAGAGGTCCATCAGCAGGCGGCGCGGGTCTTCGAGCGCTTCCTTGACCCGCACGAGGAAGGTCACCGCCCCCTTGCCGTCCACGATCCGGTGGTCATAGGAGAGCGCCAGATACATCATCGGCCGGATCACGATCTGGCCGCCCACCACCACGGGGCGCTCCTGGATCTTGTGCATCCCCAGGATCCCCGATTGCGGCGGGTTCAGGATCGGCGAGGACATCAGCGAGCCATAGACCCCGCCATTGGAGATGGTGAAGGAGCCGCCCTGCATCTCGGCCAGGCTCAGCTTGCCCTCGCGCGCGCGCTTGCCGAGTTCCGCAATCTTCTGCTCGATGGCGTGAAACGACATCTGCTCGGCATTGCGAATGACCGGCACCACGAGGCCGTTCGGCGTGCCCACCGCCACGCCCATATGGACGTAATGCTTGTAAACGATGTCCTCGCCGTCGATCTCGGCATTGACCTCGGGCACTTCGAACAGCGCATGCACGCAAGCCTTGACGAAGAACGACATGAAGCCGAGCTTGACCCCGTGTTTCTTCAGGAACAGGTCCTTGTATTCGTTGCGCAGATCCATGATCGCCGACATGTCCACCTCGTTATAGGTGGTCAGGATCGCGGCACTGTTCTGGGCCTCTTTCAGGCGGCGGGCGATGGTCTGGCGCAGGCGGGTCATCTTCACCCGCTCCTCGCGCGCCGCATCCTCGGCGGGGACGGTCTGGCGTGGCGCGGCTGGAGCGGCAGGCGCGGCTGGAGCGGCAGGCGCGCTCGTCGCAGCGGTCGGGGACGCGGCGGCAGCGGCGGCGCTGGCGGCGATGGCGGCCTGCACGTCCTCCTTCATCACCCGCCCGTCGCGGCCGGAGCCCTGGACCTGCTCGCGCGAGAGCCCGGCTTCGGCCATGGCCTTCTTCGCCGAAGGCGCGTCCTCCACGTCCCGCTTCGGCGCCGAAGGCGCCGCCCCCGAATCCGCCGGGGCGCCGGCGCCAGCCGGCGCAACGCTGCCGGAAGCGGCGATCACCGCCAGACGCGCGCCGGGCGTCACCGTCGCCCCCTCGGGCGCGACGATCTCGCCGAGCACGCCGGCCTGCGGGGCGGGCACCTCGACCGACACCTTGTCGGTCTCCAGTTCGCAGAGCATTTCGTCGGCAGCCACCGTATCGCCCGGCTGCTTGTACCAGCTGGCGACCGTGGCTTCGCTGACGCTCTCGCCCAGGG
>JALWTH010000160.1 GCA_027082975.1 Paracoccaceae bacterium
CCCCGGGGGATCGCCGCATCGTTCTGCTCCTGTGGCACGCCCCTCGCCGGCCGGCATTCTGCCCGACCGCATTATCGCGGTTCGAAAACCGGGGGCAAGCCCGTCCTGCCCCCCGGCTCCTGCGCCTTCGGCTCGGTCGTCGGGAATACCCCATGATTTCGCCGAGGGGTTGTGTCTGCTCTGTGCCATGCCGGTCCGCTCCTTCATGCTTGCCCTTTTCATTGCCGCTGCCCTGGCCCATGCCCGGGCGGCGCGCGCCCAGGACCCGCGCGCCCAGGACCCGCGTGCCTGGCAGCACGGGCTGGACATCGTCGAGACCGCGCCCGGCAGATATTTCGCGATATGGGCCTCGTCCGGGTTGCCGCCTCGCGGCCCGCGCCCCGATGGCGAGTGGACCCATGACATCTATTTCAGCCCGCTTGAGCCGGCCAGCCCCGGGCTGCGCCCGCGCCTGCTGATCCGTGCGCCCCGGGCCCAGGAGCCGGCCAGCGCGGCGGCCCTGCCGGATGGTCGCGTCCTCGTCACGATGGAAGATGCCTGGCGCGCGACGAATGTCCTGATGCAAAGCCATGCGATCTTCGACCGGAACATGGCCCCGCTCCGGCCCTACCAGCAGGTGGTGATGGATGGCGGCCATTCCGGCCATGCGGGAGCGACCGACAGGCTTTTCGGGGTTGCCTTCAGCGAAGGCTGGGTCGATGGCGGCGGGGTCGATGACCTGGGCACCGGCGACGATGTCTGGTTCGCGGTGCTTGCGGGCGATGGGCGCGCGCTTGCGCGAATACCCGTCGCAGTGGGGCCGGCCAGCCGCGACGGCTGGCCGCTGGTCGCCGGGTCGCGCAGCCGCTTTGCCCTGTTGTGGCAGCGCTTCGTGCCGGGGCGCGAGCATGGCGAGCTGGTCCTGCGCATCTACGATCCGGGGCTGAAAAGGTGGGTGACGCCCGAGAAGGTCCTGCACCGCAAGCTTCGGTATTACACCCAGAACATCCAGTATCTGCGCGAGCCCGATGCCTTTGTGGTGACAGGAACCGACACCTCCGGCCGCGGTTTCGCGATGCTTCTGGCAACCGATGGCGCGCTGCTGACGGCCCTGCGCGGCCTGCCGGGCTTCGTGCGGGAGGCGCAGCCGGCGATCGGCTCCACCCGGGCCGGGAGTGTCGTGACCTTGTGGTATCCGACCGGACGCGGCCAGCTGACGCGGCTCGAAGTGACCCGCGACCGAATCCATATGGGCGGCACACGCGATACGGCGATGCGCTGGGGCACCAGCGGCACCGACGGTTTCGTTACCGCGGATGGCGGCCTTTTCTTTCTCACCCTGAGCCCGGGCGGTGTCCGAAGCCTGCGCCTGCCCCCGGAATGAGCAGCGCGCCGAAAGCCTGGTTGCGAAGCTTCATTGCGTCTTGACGATCTGGGTGATAGGCAGCGGCCAAACCAGCATGAGGAACGAACCCGTGAGCAAAGATTATATCGTCAAGGACATCGACCTGGCCGCCTTCGGCCGCAAGGAACTGGACATCGCCGAGACCGAAATGCCCGGCCTGATGGCGCTGCGCGAGGAATATGGCGAGGAAAAGCCGCTCAAGGGCGCGCGCATCGCCGGCTCGCTGCACATGACGATCCAGACCGCGGTGCTGATCGAGACCCTGGTGGCGCTGGGCGCCGATGTGCGCTGGGCGTCATGCAACATCTTCTCGACCCAGGATCACGCGGCAGCAGCGATTGCCGCGGCTGGTATCCCGGTCTTCGCGATCAAGGGCGAGACCCTGCCCGAATACTGGGATTACGCCGACCGCATCTTCCAGTTCGAGGAAGGCACCGCCAACATGATCCTCGACGATGGCGGCGATGCGACGCTCTATGTCCTGCTCGGCGCCCGGGTCGAGAACGGCGAGGAAGAGCTCATCGCCACGCCCAAATCCGAGGAGGAAGAGGCGCTGTTTGCCCAGATCCGAAAGCGCCTCGAGGAGAGCCCCGGCTGGTTTACCCGCCAGCGTGACGCGATCCGGGGCGTCTCGGAGGAGACCACCACCGGCGTTCACCGCCTGTATCAGCTGATGGAAGCGGGCCAGCTGCCGTTCCCGGCGATCAACGTCAACGATTCGGTCACCAAGTCGAAATTCGACAACAAGTATGGCTGCAAGGAAAGCCTCGTGGACGGCATCCGCCGCGCTACCGACACGATGATGGCCGGCAAGGTCGCCGTGGTCTGCGGCTATGGCGATGTGGGCAAGGGCTCGGCCGCGAGCTTGCGCGGCGCCGGCGCGCGGGTCAAGGTGACCGAGATCGACCCGATCTGCGCCCTGCAGGCGGCGATGGACGGCTTCGAGGTGGTGCGGCTCGAAGATGCGGTGAAGGATGCCGACATCTTCATCACCACCACCGGCAACCGCGACGTGATTCGCATCGAGCACATGCGCGAGATGAAGGACATGGCGATCGTCGGCAATATCGGCCATTTCGACAACGAAATCCAGGTCGCGGCGCTCAAGAACCACAAATGGACCAATATCAAGGACCAGGTGGACATGATCGAGATGCCCTCGGGCAACCGCATCATCCTGCTGTCCGAGGGCCGGCTGCTGAACCTCGGCAATGCCACCGGCCACCCCTCCTTTGTCATGAGCGCGAGCTTCACCAACCAGGTGCTGGCCCAGATCGAGCTTTGGACCCGGGGCGACCAGTATGAAAACAAGGTCTATATCCTGCCCAAGCACCTGGACGAAAAGGTCGCCCGCCTGCATCTGGAGCGGATCGGTGTCAAGCTCTCGAAGCTCAGCCCGGAGCAGGCCGAATATATCGGCGTCAGCGTCGATGGCCCCTTCAAGCCCGAGCATTATCGCTACTGAAGCACTACCGGGGCCGGGTCCCGGGCACGCCCCGTTTGGCGCTCCGGCCCGCCCGGCCTTCCGCGCGCTTGGTCGCAGGGGGAATTTTGTCCGTCTTTTCCCTTGTTTCATGTGGCCATCCCGTTACCATGCCCGGCAATGAGCTGCGGCTCGGTAACAGCAAAGAGGGCTTGAAATGGGTAAGAGAGACGAACTGATCGCCAAATATGCCGATGATCTGAAAAACAAGTGCGGCATCAATCCCGACATGGATCTGCTGACCAAGGTCACGATCGGCTGTGGTCCGTCGATCTACAATGCCGATGCCGCTACCGTCGCTGCAACCCAGCCGCAGGAACTGGAGACAGTCAAGAACAATTTCCTGATCAAGAAGCTCGGCCTGCCCGACGGCCCCGAGCTGATGGAGGCGATCAACGCGGTGATGGATACCTATGGCCGCTCTGAGCGCAACAAGTACCGCGCCGTGGTCTATTACATGCTGACCAAGCATTTCGGCAAGGAATCCGTCTACGGCTGAGCAGGACATCTCCCCCCGCGGCATACGATTTTTCGCAGAAAAATCGTGCCTCCGGCGGGAGTATTTTCAGAAAGATGAAAGGGGCGGCGGCGGATATGTCCCGTGTGCGGGGCAGGGCGCGTCTTTGGGCACCCGCTTTCGGGCGGGTGCTTTTTCATTCAGGTGGGGTTAATGATAACGCTTTGCATTTGAAGGAAATTATCGGCTCTAAAAGATTGCCATGACAGCGGGATTTTTCTAATGTCGGAGCAGGCCAGGATGGTCGGGACCTTATAGAGACACGTGTGGTGCTGAGGGAGCGCGTGGGGTGGTGGAGGGTCCCGAGGGGTCGGGGCCCTCCTTTTTCAGCTTTTCAGAAAGCGGTCAGAACCAGGCCGATCAGCGCGCAACCGAATGTGGCATAGCCGCCGTCGATCAGCGTCAGGCTGAAGGGGCGACCGCCGAAGGCGTTGTTGATCATGATCCAGGGGCTGGCGACGAACAGCCCCAGGCCGAGCCCGCTGATCGCCCCCTTGGCGGGGGCCGAAATGCCCGCCATGGCAAAGACGTGCCGCATCATCCCGGCGACCAGCAGCGCAGCGATGAAGGCCAGCAGGTAGGTCACCGGCCCCATGCCGGATTCGGGGCGCCCGTTTTCGTCTGCCCTGATGCCCGCCGCCGCCATCCACGGCTTTGCCAGCGCCATGTACCAGAGCGCGCCGAGCACATAGGAGGCGACCGCCGCCGCCACGACATTGAGATATTCCATCATTTCCTCCCGTTCGCGATATGCAAGGGAGGATAGCGGAAAATGGCTGCTTGTTAAGGATTCTCTCCGGCCAGTTCCAGCACCGCCCGCCACTCGTCGGGGCGCACCGGCTGCACCGACAGGCGGCTGTTTTTCACCAGCACCATGTCGGCAAGGCGCGGATCGGCCTTGATCATGGCGAGGGTGACCGGCCGGGGGAGGGGGCGCAGGGCGCGGATGTCCACGCATTCCCAGCGCGGATCGTCGGTGGTGCTGTCCGGGTGGGCCTCGCAGCAGATTTCCACTACTCCCACCACCGCCTTTTCCTTCTGCGAGTGGTAGAAGAAGCCAAGGTCGCCGGGCTGCATCCGGCGCATGAAATTGCGCGCCTGGTAGTTGCGCACCCCGTCCCATTCTTCGCAGTCGGGCGCCTTGGCCAGCTGTTGCTGCCAGGACCAGGTGGAAGGTTCGCTCTTGAACAGCCAGTATTGCATCACACCACCTTCTTCCATGCCTCGATGCGCACATCGGCAAACAGGCCGGCGCGGGCATAGGGGTCGTTCGCGGCCCAGTCTCGGGCGGCGTCCATGTCGGCCACGTCGAGGATCACCAGCGAGCCGCACATCTGCCCCTCGGCATCGAGAAACGGCCCGGCCTGCGCCACCACGCCGGTCTCGCCGATATAGGCGAGGTGGGCTTCGCGGTTGGCCATTCGGACCTTGAGCGAGTCCTTCCTGTCGGTGCAGATCACGGCAAAGAGCATCTTTTCTCCCTTCATTCTTCCTTGAGCGGGCGCGTGAGCAGCGCGGTGCGCGCCTGCTCGAGCGTCAGTTTTCCTTTCAGCACGGCCACCACCATGCGGGTGATCGGCATGTCGATCCCGGCTTTCTCCGCCAGGCGGGCAACGGCGCGGGCAGTGGCCATGCCCTCGACCGTGGTGCCCTCGGGCGGCGCCTTGTCGCCGCCGGCGCCGAGGGCCAGGCCAAAGGCGTAGTTGCGCGACTTTTCGGAGGTGGCGGTAAGCACCAGATCGCCGAGGCCGGACAGGCCCGCGAGCGTCTCGGGGCGCGCGCCACGGGCGACGGCAAAGCGGTTCATCTCGGCGAATCCGCGCGTCAGCAGGGCGGCGCGGGCGCTTTCGCCGAGCCCCGCCCCCATGGCAAGCCCGGCGGCGATGGCGATGACGTTTTTCAGCGCGCCGCCGAGCTCGACCCCGGTCACATCGGCGCTGCGGTAGAGGCGCAGGGTTTCGGTGGAAAGCGCTTTCTGCAGCGCGCGCGTGTCGCCCCGCCCGGCCAGTGTCAGCGCCGTGGGCAGGCCGCGGGCGATGTCGATGGCAAAGCCGGGGCCCGACAGCGCCGCAACCCGCGCGGCGGGGCAGGCGCGGGCGGCAATCTCGGTGGGGCCGAGGCCGGAGGCGAGGTCCACCCCCTTGCAGCAGGTGACCAGCGTCCTGCCGTCGAGATGCGCGCCGTGGGTGGCGAGAAAGCCACCGAGCGCCTGCATCGGGGTCGCCAGCAGCACCACCGGGGCGGTGATCTCGCCCATGTCGCCGGTAACGCGCAGCCGGTCGGGAAAGGGGATGCCGGGCAGGCGGGCGCTGTTTTCGCGCCGCGCGGCCATGTCGCGCGGATCGCGCGCCCAGAGGGTCACCTCGCGCCCGCCGCGCGCCAGCGCCACCGCCAGCGCGGTGCCGAAAGCGCCGGCGCCGATCACTGCCACGCCGCTCATGCCTTTGCCCCCTTCTTGCCGGAGCCAAGCATCGCCGGGGCGCTCCGGTCAAGCGGCCAGCGGGGGCGGGCCGCAAGCGCCAGGTCATCGCGCCCGCCCGCGCGCAGCCGCTCGGCCCCGGCAAAGGCGATCATCGCCGCATTGTCGGTGCAAAGTGCAAGCGGCGGGGCGAGGAAGCTGGCGCCCGCCTCGGCCGAAACGCTTTCCAGCGCGGCCCTCAGGGTCTGGTTTGCCGCCACGCCGCCGGCCACGGCAAAGGTCGGGCGGGGCGGGTTGAACGCATTGTAGATGGCCAGGGCGCGGCGGGATTTCTCGGCCAGCACATCGGCAATCGCCGCCTGAAAGCTCGCCGCAAGGT
>JALWTH010000161.1 GCA_027082975.1 Paracoccaceae bacterium
TTCGCCCGCCTCGGCATCTGCCGCCCCGACGCCACCCCCGAGACCGCCGCCCGGCTTGCGCAATTCGTCGCCGAGGGGCGCCACGGGCAGATGGCCTGGATGGGCGAGCGGATGCACTGGCGCGGCTCGGCGGCCGCGCTCTGGCCCGAGGCGCGCTCGGTCATCATGCTGGCCGAGCCCTATACGCCCGAGCATGACCCGATGGAGATCACCCGACAGCCCGGCAAGGGAGCGATCAGCGTCTATGCGCAGAATCGCGATTACCACGATATCGTCAAGAAGCGGCTCAAGCGCCTCGGGCGCTGGTTGATCGAGGCCGCGCCGGAACCCTGCGAAATCAAGGTCTTCGTCGATACCGCCCCGGTGATGGAGAAGCCGCTTGCCGCCGCCGCCGGGCTCGGCTGGCAGGGCAGGCATACCAATCTGGTTAGCCGCGAGCTGGGCAACTGGTTCTTTCTCGGCGCGATCTTCACCACGCTCAAGCTGCCGGTGGACCGGCCCGGCACCGATCGCTGCGGCTCCTGCCGCGCCTGCCTCACCGCCTGCCCGACCGATGCCTTTCCCGCCCCCTATCAGCTCGATGCAAGGCGCTGCATTTCCTATCTCACCATCGAGCACAAGGGCCCGATCGACGAAGACCTGCGCCCGCTCCTGGGCAACCGCATCTATGGCTGCGACGACTGCCTCGCCGCCTGCCCGTGGAACAAGTTCGCCACCGCCGCGCGCGAGGCGCGCTACAGGGCCCGCCCCGAGCTTGTCGCGCCTGACCTCGCCTTCCTCGCCGGGCTGGACGAAGCGGCCTTTCGCGCGCTGTTTGCCGGCTCGCCGGTCAAGCGCACCGGGCGCGCGCGTTTTCTGCGCAATGTCGCCTATGCGATCGGCAATTCCGCCGATCCGTCGCTTGCCGGCGCCCTGGCCCCGCTGCTCGAAGACCCGGATCCGGCCCTGGCCGACGCGGCGCGCTGGGCCCAGGCGCGGCTTGGGTCCTGAGCCTACGGCTTGAAAGGCACATTCATCCTGTAGGCCTCCACCGCCGCATTGATCCCCTCGGCGGCACGCGTTTGCGGATAGGGGCCGATCACCGAAGGGCCGATCCGATAGACCACCCGGGTACCCGAATGCCCTTCCTTGAATACCACATGTACATCGACGCCCTTGGCGCGAAAGGCATTGCTCAGGGCGCGCTCCATATCGGCGCGGGTGACATTCCCGGATCGGGCTGTATCCCACTCGACCTCGGCCACGATCTCGATCCAGTCACCCGTCCCGTAATAGGCGCGCAGCTTCTCCCGGGTGATGCCCAGCGGTCGCAGGAGCGGGTCCCCGGTTACCCTGTACCAGAGCAGAGAGATCGCGCTGGGCGCAACGAGCAGAATAATGATACTGATGAGTGTCGCGATGCTGCGTTGCTTCCTGGACATGACCTCGCCTGAACCCGCCTGTGACACAATGCCGTCAGGCTAGCAGAGACGGGTTCAGAAAGGGTTAATCGCTACTCGCGCACCAGCTTGTCGTAGGCTTCGGCGATATTGCGGGTGAGCTCGCCCACCTCGAACTTCCAGTCGCCGATCTGCCCCACCGGGGTCACTTCGGCGGCGGTGCCGGTGAGCCAGCATTGCTCGAAATCGGCCAGTTCCTCGGGCAGGATATGGCGCTCGTGGACCTTGATCTGACGATCCTTCAGCATCCCGATCACGGTCTGGCGGGTGATCCCGTCGAGGAAGCAGTCGGGCTTGGGCGTATGCACCTCGCCATCCTTGACGAAAAAGATATTGGCCCCGGTCGCCTCGGCCACATAGCCGCGGTAATCCATCATCAGCGCGTCCGAGCAGCCCTTGGCCTCGGCGGCGTGCTTGGACATGGTGCAGATCATGTAGAGCCCGGCGGCCTTGGCGTGGCTGGGGATGGTCTCGGGGCTGGGGCGTTTCCACTGCGAGATGTCGAGCTTCGCGCCCTCATACTTGGCATCGCCGTAGTAATTGCCCCATTCCCAGGCGGCAATGGCCAGGCGCACCGGGTTGCGGGCGCTGGCCACGCCCATATCCTCGCCCGCCCCGCGCCAGGCGACGGCGCGCACATAGGCATCGGACAGGCCGTTGGCCTCGAGAACGGCCTGCTTGGCCGCTTCGATCTCATCCACGCTCCAGGGAATCTCGAAGTCGATCATCCGTGCCGAAGCGTGCAGGCGCTCGGAGTGCTCCCGGCTCTTGAAGATCCTGCCCCCATAGGCGCGCTCGCCCTCGAAGACCGAGCTGGCATAATGCAGCGCGTGAGAGAGGATGTGGATATTGGCATCGCGCCACTCCACCAATTCGCCATCCAGCCAGATCTTTCCGTCGCGATCATCATAGGCGCCAGCCATGGGTTCACCTTTCATATGTCTCCGGGAGCGCCCGGATTTTGCATTTGTTGCGCGAATTAGGTCCGAAACGGACTGAAAATTGCGCAGAAATCACGAATCGCTACCAGTTGAGACTTGGAAAGTCAACAAGGCTGACATAAACTCCCCCTGCTGAAACCATTTTGTGAACGGGCATATTCATGGCTGACGCACAGGATCCGGCCGGCCAGGGCCTGCTGTTTCTCACCGACGAGCAGCTGCGCAAGGGCGCCGAGGCGATGTTTTTCGCCTATCGCGGCTTTACCGCCGATCCCGACCGCATCCTTGAGAAATACGGCTATGGCCGCGCCCACCACCGGGCGATCCACTTCATCCGCCGCTCTCCCGGCACCACGGTCAACAACCTGCTCGCCATTCTCGGCGTCACCAAGCAGTCGCTGAACCGGGTGCTGCGCACCCTGATCGAGGACGGGCTGGTGGAAAGCCGGATCGGCGCGCGCGACAAGCGCGAACGCAACCTGTTCCTGACCGAAAGCGGCACGGCACTGGAGCACGAACTGTCCAGCGCCCAGCGCGCCCGCCTGCGCGCCGCCTTCCTCGAAGCCGGACCCGACGCGGTGAGCGGCTTTCGCAAGGTGCTCGAGGCGATGATGGACCCGGAGCTGCGCCGTCATTACAACCGGACCGGGGGCACATGACCGATGCGCCAGGACCCCGCACATCTGCTGATCGTCGATGACGACGAGCGCATCCGCAAGCTGCTCCAGCAGTTCCTGGTCCGCAACGGCTTCTGGGTCTCAACCGCCCGCGATGCCGCCCATGCGGCGCGCCTGCTGGCGGGGCTCGAGTTTGACCTGATCGTGATGGACGTGATGATGCCGGGGCAGGACGGGATCTCCTTTACCCGCGATCTGCGCGAAAGGATCGCCACGCCGATCCTGCTGCTCACCGCCAGGGGCGAGACCGAAGACCGCATCCGCGGGCTCGAGGCGGGGGCCGACGATTACCTTGCCAAGCCTTTCGAGCCGAAGGAGCTTCTGCTCAGGATCAATGCAATCCTGCGCCGGGTACCGCAACCGGCTCCCGATACCGGCCCCAAGTTCCTCCACCTCGGCCCGGTGCGCTATGACACCGAACGCGGCGAATTGTGGCGCGGCGAGGAACCCGTGCGCCTGACGGCTACCGAGATGATGCTGATGAGCGCCCTCTCCGAGCGACCGAAGGAGCCAGTCAGCCGGAGCGAACTGGTCGAAAAGCTCGGGCGTGGCGGCGGCACCGCGCAGGAGCGCGCGGTGGACGTGCAGATCACCCGCCTGCGCCGCAAGATCGAGGCCGACCCGAAACAGCCCCGCTACCTGCAGACGGTGCGCGGCGCGGGTTACATGCTGGTGCCGGAATAGGCTCGGCCCCGCCTCAGCACCCCTTGCGCAGGTCGTCAAGCGCGCGCAGATCCGCAAGGAGAGGCGCAAGCTCCTCCACCGGGAGCATGTTGGGCCCGTCGCTCGGGGCATTGTCCGGGTCTTCGTGGGTCTCGATGAACAGGGCCGAGACCCCCACCGCCACCGCCGCGCGCGCCAGCACCGGCACGAATGCGCGCTCGCCGCCGCTGCTGGCGCCCTGCCCGCCGGGCTGTTGCACCGAGTGGGTAGCGTCGAACACCACCGGATAGCCGGTCTGCTGCAGGATCGGCAGGGCGCGGAAATCATTGACCAGCGTGTTGTAGCCAAACGACGTGCCACGCTCGCAGAGCAGGATGTCTTCATTGCCGGTGGAGGCGATCTTGGCGGCGACATGCTCCATGTCCCGGGGTGCGAGGAACTGGCCCTTTTTCACATTGACCGCCCGCCCGGTGCGCCCGGCGGCCAGCAAGAGGTCGGTCTGCCGGCACAGAAAGGCGGGGATCTGCAGCACGTCGCAGACCTGAGCCACCGGGGCGCATTGCTCGGGCAGGTGCACGTCGGTCAGCACCGGGCAGGCAAATTCGTCCCTGATCCGCCCCAATATCTCCAGCCCCGCCGCCATGCCGGGGCCGCGCTTGCCGGCGAGAGAGGTGCGGTTGGCCTTGTCGAAGCTGGCCTTGAAGATGAAGCCCGTGCCGGTGGGCGCGCAGGCCTCGGCGATGCGCTCGGTCAGCATCCGGGCGTGATCGAGGCTTTCAAGCTGGCACGGCCCGGCGATCAGCACCAGCGGCGCACCGGCACCGATGGTGACGCCGCCAACCTCCACCTGCCTGCCGCCGATCTGCTGCATCACATCTCCTTCAGCACCGCTTCGATCCGGGCCACATCGGCCGGATTGTTCAGCTCCCAGAACACCCGCCCGCGCCCATCCACCACCACGCAGCGCACCGCATGGCCGTTTTCGAGAAACCTGAGCTGCTCCAGCCCCTCCTGCCGCTCGAGCCGCCCCACGGGCCAGGTAGTATAGGCCGCCAGCGCCTCGGGCCGGTAGGCATAGACCCCCACATGGTGAAAGACCGGGATGTCCGCCTCGGGCACCTTGCCCGGCTCGATATAGGGCACCACCTCCTTGGAAAAGTAGAGCGCGTGCTGGCGGGTATCGAACACCGCCGTGGTGCCGCCGACCCGCCCGGCGCGGCGGTCCTCGACGAAATGGCTGTAAGCGAGCGCATCGCATTGCAGCACCGGGGTGGCGACCATGGCATCCCTGTCCTCGGCCATCGCCGCGATCAGGTCTTCGACAAACCACGGCGGGGTCAGCAGCGCATCGCCCTGGAAATTGATCACCAGATCGGCCTCGATCCCCGCGCGCCGCACGGCATCGGCGCAGCGCGCAGTGCCGTTTTCGCAGGCCGGCGAGGTCATGATCACCCGCGCCCCGAAACCCTCGGCGGCCTGCTGAATACGCACATCGTCGGTCGCCACATATACCTCTGCCACCCCGGACACCCGGCACGCCGCCTCCCAGCTCATGCGGATCAGGCTCTTGCGACTGCCATCCGCCTGCTCCAGCTCCACCAGCGGCTTGCCCGGATAGCGGGTGGATTGATAGCGGGCGGGGATGATGATGATCGTCTTCATGCAGGCACAGCCTCAATACCACGCTTCGGGCGAGTCTAGGACGCAGACCGATGAACCACAAGCAATTGTCAGCTTTGAATAAAAGCCCGCGCATTTTGTACACGACCATTAACCCCAGCTTAATGCACCCGGACAATACTCCCCCCCGGGTGAAATCTTGCGAGGGGGTGTCTGATGCCGGTATCGGGCAATGGCACACCACAATCGGGCCTTGGTGGCCCTGCCGGCTATGGCGAAACCATGGTTGCGCGCGGAGACGATGTGTCTCTGCAGCTGGACCTGTCGGCGGTGTTTGAAAGCGGGATCAACTATTTCGGCACCCAGTATACCGCCAATGCGGTCTGGGTGAACAGCAACGGAAACCTCTCCCTCGGCGGCGAATACGCCTCCTTCGGCACGGCTGCAAACGCAAATCCCGGTATCGACATGATCGCCCCGTTCTGGGGCGATGTGGACACCCGGCTTGACGGAGAAGGCACCGAAAGCGGGCCGATCTGGGTGGATATCGACCCGAATGCCGACGTGGTCTCCATCACCTGGCAGCAGGTGGGCGTGTATCGGCGCAATGCCAACCTCGTGAACACCTTCCAGCTGCAGCTCTACGACCGCGGAAACGGCGACCTGGATATCGTCTTTCGCTACGATACCATCGAATGGACCATCGGCACCGGCGACGGAGATGCCGGGGCGCGGGTGGGGCTGTTTCACGCCGATCATTCGGCGCCCACCCTGATCGAGATCGGCGCGGACCATACCGGACTGACCGACCTGCCGACCACAACAGGCAATACCGG
>JALWTH010000162.1 GCA_027082975.1 Paracoccaceae bacterium
CGTCGCCATTGGCCGCAAGGCAGCGGTCGAGAATGGCGGCGAGGCGGGCTTCGTCGATCAGCGCCCCGGCGAGGCGGATGCGCTCGTGAAACCAGGCCAGGTGCGGCGAGGTATAGGCATGGACGCGCGCGCCGGCAGCCTCGAGCCCGGCGCGGATCATCGCCTGGGTGGAGCCCTTGCCATTGGTGCCGGCGAGGTGGATGACCGGCGGCAGGCGGCGCTCGGGGTGGTCGAGCGCGGCGAGCAGGCGGTGGACCCGATCCAGGGTGAGGTCGATCAGCTTGGGGTGCAGGGCCAGCATCCGCGCGAGGATCGCGTCGGTGCGGCTCCCCCTGGCGGGAGCGTTTGCGGGGGCGGTCACTTTTTCGCGGCCTTCTCGGAGGCCTTGTCCGTGGCCCTTGCGGCGGCCTTCTTCAGGGCTTCGCTGGGCTCCTTGCCGGCGCCCTCCCCGGTGACGGGCGCTTCCGCCCCATCCGCCCTGCCGGGCGGCTTCGCCCCGGCTTCGGCTCCGGGCGCGGGGGCGGGCAGGTCGCCATGCACGCGCGGGCTCTGGCGCATCAGGATGCGCAGGATCGTCACCAGCTCGTCCCTGAGCTGGCCGCGCGGCGTCACCCGGTCCAGCATCCCGTGGTCGAGCAGGTATTCGGCCCGCTGGAAGCCCTCCGGCAGCTTCTCGCCGATGGTCTGCTGGATCACCCGCGGCCCGGCAAAGCAGATCAGCGCATTGGGCTCGGCGATCTGCACATCGCCCAGCATCGCGTAGGAGGCGGTCACCCCGCCCGTGGTCGGGTGCGTCAGCACCACTATATAGGGAAGCCCCGCCTCCTTGAGCATCTGCACGGCGATGGTGGTGCGCGGCATCTGCATCAGGCTCAGGATCCCCTCCTGCATCCGCGCCCCCCCGGCGGCGGAAAACAGCACCAACGGGCGCTTGAGCGCGCGCGCGCGCTCGGCCGCGGCGATCATCGCATTGCCCACATACATGCCCATGGAGCCGCCCATGAAGCGGAAATCCTGCCCGGCGGCGACGATCGGCGTGCGCCCCACCTCGCCTTCGGCCACCAGCATCGCCTCTTTCTCGCCGGTCTTCTTCTGCGCCGCCTTCATCCGGTCGGGGTAGCGCTTCTGGTCGCGAAACTGCAGCGGGTCGGCCACCGCCTCGGGCACTTCGACCTCGGTGAAGATGCCGCCGTCGAACAGCGCCTTGAAGCGCTCGCGCGGGCTGATCGCCATGTGGTGGCCGCAACTGGTACAGACATGCAGGCTCTCGGCGAATTCGCGGTGAAACAGCATGGTGCCGCACTGGTCGCACTTGATCCAGAGATTCTCGGGCACTTCGCGGCGCGAAAACAGCGAATTGATGCGCGGCTTGACGTAATTGGTGATCCAGTTCATGGGGCCGGGTGCCTCTGTTGCGCCTTTGTGACCAGATAAGCCGGGCGGGCGGCAAATGCAATCGTTGCCACCGCCGCAAATCACTTGTGCCGGCCCGCCAAGGCGCATATCCCCAAGGGGAAGAAATCGAGGAGGCCCCCATGTCAGGTTCCAATCAGCACAAAGCCAATCTGCCCAGCCGCCATGTGACCGAAGGCCCCGAGCGCGCGCCGCATCGCTCCTATCTCTATGCCATGGGGGTGAGCGAGACCGAAGTGCACCAGCCGCTGGTCGGGGTCGCCACCTGCTGGAACGAGGCCGCGCCCTGCAACATCTCGCTGGCGCGCCAGGCCCAGGCGGTCAAGCAGGGGGTCAAGGAAGCCCACGGCACCCCGCGCGAATTCACCACCATCACCGTGACCGACGGCATCGCCATGGGCCACGAGGGGATGCGCGCGAGCCTCGCCAGCCGCGAGGCGATTGCCGACTCCGTGGAACTCACCATGCGCGGCCATTGCTATGACGCGCTGGTGGGGCTGGCGGGCTGCGACAAGTCCCTGCCCGGCATGATGATGGTGATGGTGCGCCTCAACGTGCCCAGCGTCTTTATCTATGGCGGCTCGATCCTGCCGGGCCGCTACAAGGGCAAGGACATCACCGTGCAGGACCTGTTCGAAGGCGTCGGCCAGCACCAAGCCGGCAATCTGAGCGAGGCCGAACTGACGATCATGGAAAAGATCGCCTGCCCCTCCTCGGGCTCCTGCGGCGGCCAGTTTACCGCCAATACCATGGCCTGCGTCTCCGAGGCGATCGGGCTGGCGCTGCTCAATTCGTCGGGCATGCCCGCACCGTACGAGAGCCGCGACCAGTATGGCATGGCTTCGGGCCAGGCGGTGATGAACCTGCTGGAGAAGAATATCCGCGCCCGCGATATCGTCACCCGCGAGGCGCTGGAAAACGCCGCCCGCGTGGTCGCGGCCACCGGCGGCTCCACCAATGCCGGGCTGCACCTGCCGGCGATTGCCCATGAAGCGGGGATCGACTTCTTTCTCGGCGATGTCTGCGACATCTTCCGCGACACGCCCTATATCGCCGACCTCAAGCCCGGCGGGCGCTATGTGGCCAAGGACCTGTATGAGGCCGGCGGCGTGCCGGTGGTGATGAAGGAACTGCGCAAGGCCGGCCTGCTGCACGAGGACTGCATGACCGCCTCGGGCCGCCCGATCGGCGAGGAACTCGACCGGATCGACCGCGAGGCCGACGGGCGGGTGATCTACCCGGTCTCCGACCCGATCACCCCCACCGGCGGCGTGGTCGGGCTCAAGGGCAACCTCGCCCCGGAAGGCGCGATCGTCAAGGTCGCGGGGATGAGCGAGCAGGAGCAGGTCTTTACCGGCCCGGCGCTGGTATTCGAGTGCGAGGAAGACGCCTTTGAAGCGGTGCAGAACCGCGCATATGAAGAGGGCTGCGTCTTCGTGATCCGCAACGAGGGCCCCGCCGGCGGCCCCGGCATGCGCGAGATGCTGGCCACCACCGCGGCGATTTCCGGCCAGGGCATGGGCAAGAAGGTGGCGCTGATCACCGACGGGCGCTTCTCCGGCGCCACCCGCGGCTTCTGCGTCGGCCATGTGGGGCCGGAAGCCGCCCATGGCGGGCCGATCGCGCTGCTGAAGAACGGCGACATGATCACCATCGATGCGATCCGGGGCACCATCGACGTGGACCTGAGCGAAGAGGAACTGGCCGCCCGCAAGGCCGCATGGAAAGGCCCGCGCGAGACCATCTATGCTTCCGGCGCGCTGTGGAAATACGCCCAGCAGGTGGGATCGACCTACAAGGGCGCGGTCACCCATCCCGGCGCCAGGGCCGAAAAGCACATCTACATGGACCTCTGACGGATGCGCCCGCCCCGCCCCCCTGCCCGGCGGCCCTGGCTGCCGGGCGCGCTGCTGCTGATGCTGGCGCTGACCGCCTGCAGCGGCGCGACCGGCACGGGCGCGGGCGGGGTGCTGGCCGGCATGTCGCGCGCCCACGCCCCGACCACCACCCGCATTGCCGGCGGCCGCATCCGGGTCGCCGGCCCGCCGGGCTTCTGCGTGCAGCGCTCGACCCGGATCAACCGCGCCGGCGGCGGCTTCGTGGCGCTGGGCCAATGCGCCTCGATCTCCGGCAATCCGGCCGACGCCACCACCGCCAACCCGGCCCTGCTCACGGTCACGGCCATGCCGCTTGACGAAACCGCCCCGGCCAGCCCCGAGGCGCTGGAGCGCCATTTCCGCCAGGGCGCGGGCAAGGCCGGGGTGGAAAGCGTCGAACGCCGCGGCGAGGTGGTGCTGGTGCGGATGCGGGACCGATCGCCCGAGCGCCCCGAAGCGCTGAACGACGCCTATTGGCGCGCCCTCTACCAAAGCAATGGCTACCTGATCAGCCTGAGCGTTTCGAGCCTGGCGGAGCTGCCCATCACCGGCGCCACCGGGCGCCGCCTGCTGGAAGATTTCCTCACCGCCATGCAGGCGGCCAATGCCGACAGCGAAAAACCGGACACCGGCCTGCTTTCGGCATTCAATCGTTTGCTATAAAGAAACTTTTTTGTTCTATTATGGAAACGATCAAACCTATCCGAGGCGATTGCGGGCGGTATGGCCAGACATGTCAACTCACCGGCGGCGCGTTTCCTGCACCGCAAGGCGCTGGCGCGCTGGGCGGCGCTGGCCGAGCGGGCCGGCACGCTCGACCTGGGCACGCTGAAGGCGCTGCAGGGCCAGGCCCGGCGCCTGCGCGGCGAACTCGACCGCTTCCTGTTCGTGGCCGATGACCGGCTGACCCTGCCCTATATCGGCTCCTCCGCCTTTCACAAGCCGCTGCATACCGACTGGGCCTGGCGCCCGCAGCTCTGGCGCGGGGCGATCCACCCGCCGGGACGCGCGGCAGCGCCCAGCCAGGCGATGTTCGGCAGCGAGGTGAAGCTGTTTCACGATTGCCGCATCTCCGAAGTCACCGTGCGCCAGATCCGCAACATGCGCGAACGCGACCTCGCCCCCTACGGGCTGCGCATGGACGTGTTCCGCTTCGACGGCTCCTTCCTGTCGCTGGTGCTGGACCTGCCGCCGGAAGCGGTGCGCGGACTGAAGCGACGCCACCTGATCCGGCTCAACACGGTGGTGGAGATGGAAAAACCGCTGGAAATCTTCGCCCGGCTCAATGTCCGCCACGGCCCCAATACCGAGCAGATCGTGCGCGAGCTCCCGCTGGGCGAAGACGAGGTGATGGTGGAATTCGACCTCGCCTATACGCAGATGAACGAAAAGCGGGTCGAAGCGGCCTGGGTGGACCTGATCTTCGAGAACCCGGAGATGAATCAGGTGATCCTCAGGGACGTGAATTTCAGCCGCCGGCCCCGGGCCGAACTGTAACTGTAGAGGGCGCAGAGCAGATGAGTGACTTGCGACTGGTGAAAACGGCCCTGCGCGAGGGCGTCTGGCGGGGCGAGTTGCACGGCGCCGGCGGCGAAAGGCCCCGGGTGACGGTCAGCCACCAGGGCACGCCGCTGGAGGGGGTCGAGATCGCCGAGACGGGGGACGGCATCTTCGCCCTGAAAGTGGCGATCCCGGCCGAGCTCCTGAGCGACGGGGTGCACAGCTTCATCGTCACCGATGCCGGCAGCGATAGCCGGCTGGGCCATTTCACCATCATCGCCGGCCAGCCTGCCGATGACGACCTGCGCGCCGAACTCGACCTGCTGCGGGCCGAACTCGACATGCTCAAGAAAGCCTTCCGCCGCCACTGCGTGGAGACGGCATAGACGCGCCCCGCCCGGACCTTTCATCTTTCGCCAAATACTCCCGCCGGAGGCGCGATTTTTCTGCGAAAAATCGCCTCCGCCCCGCCGCCTTTCGCCCCGCTGCGCTCGGCGTGCATCGCGGGTTTCACCGGGGTTCGGATATTTCGATCAGGTTGCCGTCGGGATCGCGGATGTAGAGCGAGCGGATCGGCCCGGTCGCGCCCGAACGCGCAACCGGGCCTTCCTCGATGGCAATGCCCCTGGCGGCCAGATGCGCCTGCCACGCTTCCAGCGGAGTATCGCTGAGCAGGCACAGGTCGGCAGAGCCGGGCATGGGGCGGCGGGCATGGGGGGCGAATTCGGCGCCGGCCCGGTGCAGGTTGATCTTCTGCGCGCCGAAATGGAGCGCCTGGCGCGTGGTGCCGTCGGCCGCGGCAAAGCTGCGCGCCTCCATCCCCAGCACGCCGGTATAGAAGCCGATACAGGCCTCCATGTCGTGCGTGGTCAGCACCAGGTGGTCGAGAGATGTTACCCGTGGCGCCATGGCTTGCCCCCCGTCTCGCGCCACCATAGGCTGGCCCCATGGAGCAGGACAAGACCCTTATCCAGCGCGACCGCATCGACCCGGCCCGGGCCGCCGCCCTGTGCCGGGCGCTGGGGCTCGGCGGCGCGCCGGTCGAAGAGGGAACGCCCCTGCCGCCCTTCTTTCACCAGGTCTATTTCTGGCAGGCCTGCCCCGAAGACATGCTGGGGCCGGACGGGCATATGCGCCCCGGCCTGGGACTGGTGCCCGATACCGGCCTGCCCCGGCGCATGTGGGCGGGCGGGGAGCTTCGCTTTCACGCGCCGCTGGTCGCCGGGCGCGCGGCGGTCAGGGAAAGCCGGCTCATGAGCGTCAGCCGCAAGCAGGGGCGGCGCGGGCCGCTGGCCTTTGTCACCCTCGCCCACGCGATCCGCCAGGGCGGCCGGGCGGTGCTGGAAGAGCGCCAGGAGCTGGTCTATC
>JALWTH010000163.1 GCA_027082975.1 Paracoccaceae bacterium
CCCCGCCCTGCAGGACCCGCGCCCGACCTCCCCCGGCGCAGCCGAGGCGGGCGATGCCACCGACACCGTGGACTGGCCCGAGCCGGCCCCGGGCAACCTGCGGGTCGATTACGTGCTGCCCTCGAGCGATCTGCGCGTGACCGACAGCGGGGTATACTGGCCGCCGGCGGGGACGGAGGGCGCCGAAGACGCGGCCCGCGCCTCGGCGCACCGGCTGGTCTGGGTCGACCTGGAAATCGCCAGCGATGGGCCATGATCATATGGCCTTCCGGTGACAGCCGGATCGCGGATCGCGCCGGATGCAATACGCACCCCGCAGACCAGCGAGGCATTTCAGGACCGTGATTTCCGGGGCCATCCCGGATTTCTGCCGGTCCCGGAGGCTTTCGATGCCGGCTCCCCACCCACAGGCCCGACGCCACCCGCGCCGGCAGGGCGACCTGTCAACGCCAACGAATGAAGCGCGTCAGCCCCACAGTTCCGGCGCGGGCGGATGCACGCCCTCGGCGTCGAATTGCAGCGGGTGGGCGCGGTCCTCGGCCAGCAGCAGCGGGCCGTCGAGATCGACCCAGCCCGCTCCCTGCGCGACCAGCGTGGCCGGAGCCATGGCCAGCGACGAGCCGACCATGCAGCCGACCATGATCCCGTAGCCCTCAGCCTCGGCCGCCCGCTTCAGCGCCAGCGCCTCGGTGAGCCCGCCGGTCTTGTCGAGCTTGATGTTCACCACGTCATACTTGCCCCGAAGCCCCGGCAGGCTGGCGCGGTCATGCACGCTCTCGTCGGCGCAGACCGGCACCGGGCGCTCCATGCCGATGAGCGCCTCATCCTCGCCCGCCGGCAGCGGCTGCTCCACGAGCTCCACCCCGAGGCGCAGCAGATGCGGGGCGAGATCGGCATAGATTTCCGCGCTCCAGCCCTCATTGGCATCGACGATGATGCGGCTCTTCGGCGCCCCCGCGCGCACCGCCTCCAGCCGGGCCATGTCGTCGGGCGTGCCCAGCTTGATCTTCAACAGCGGGCGAAAGGCATTCTTCGCCGCCTCCATGCGCATCCTTTCCGGGCTGTCGAGGCTCAGCGTATAGGCGGTGACCTCGGGACCCGGCCGCCCCAGCCCGGCAAGCTCCCAGACCCGCCTTCCCGCACGCCTCGCTTCCAGATCCCACAGCGCGCAATCCACCGCATTGCGCGCCGCGCCCGGCGGCAGAAGCGCCTGCAACTCGGCCCGGTCAAAACGCGCGGGCAGGCCCCGGATCTGCGCCTCCACGCTCTCCATGCTCTCGCCATAACGCCCATAGGGCACGCATTCGCCCCGCCCCTCCACGCCACCATCGCTGAGCCGTACCGTCAGCACCCTGGCCTCGCTGCGCGAACCGCGGCTGATGGTAAAGACCTGCGCCAGCCGGAACACGTCGCGCGTCACGCTTAGCTGCATCGCCCTCTTCCTCTTGCCCAAAATATCCCCGCCGGAGGCACGATTTTTCTGCGAAAAATCGCCCCCGCCGCAGCGTTTCAGAAATCCGCCAGCGCGTCCACCAGCTTGCCGGGGCCGAAGCGGAACGGGTCGGTCGCCGGCAGGCCCATGCGGTCCTCGACCCCGGCGACATGGGCCGCCGCCTCGGCCTCGCCCATATGCTGGGTATTGACCGATATGCCCACCACCCGCGCGCCCGGATTCACCACCCTCGCGATCGGCTCCACTAGGTCGCGCAGCGCCTCGAGGCTCGGCGGCCGATAGTCCGGCAGGCCGCGCATATGGGCGCGGGTCGGCTCGTCGGCGAGGATCAGCGCATCGGGCGCCCCGCCATGAATGAGCGCCATGGTCACCCCCGAATAGGAGGCGTGAAACAGGCTCCCCTGCCCCTCGATCAGGTCCCAGTGGTCCGCATCGTTGTCCGGCGTCAGCCACTCCACCGCCCCGGCCATGAAATCGGCCACCACCGCATCCAGCGGCACCCCGTCGCCGGTGATCAGGATGCCGGTCTGGCCGGTGGCGCGAAAGGTCGCCTTCATGCCACGCGCGCGCATCTCGCGCTCCATGGCCAGCGCCGTATACATCTTGCCCACCGAGCAATCGGTGCCCACGGCGAGGCAGCGCCTGCCGCTGCGCTTCCTGCCGGTGGCGATCGGGTAATCCACCTCCGGCACCCGCACGTCATGCAGCGCGCGCCCGCAGGCTTCGGCCACCGCCACCAGGTCGGGTTCGTCCCTGAGCAGGTTGTGCAGCCCGGCGGCCAGGTCGAAGCCCTCTTCGAGCGCCGCCACCAGCACCTTCTTCCACTCCGGCGAGATCACCCCGCCGCGATTGGCCACGCCGATCACCAGCGTTTTCGCCCCGGCTGCGCGCGCCTCGGCGAGGCTCATTTCCTGAAGCCCCAGATCGGCCCCGCAGCCCTGCATCCGGTATTGCCCCACCGCGTTTTCCGGCCGCCAGTCGCGGATCCCCTGCGCCACCTTGGCGGCCAGCTGGTCGGGCGCATCGCCCAGAAACAACAGATACGGTCTCTCGATCACGGCCTTCCCCCATCCTTTCTTCCCGACTGTCCTGCCCACGACCATGCCCCGGCACCCGCCGGATTGGCTCGCAAGAAACATGCCGGGTTCGGCAAAGTTTCGAAGGAATCCCTGCAAAAGGCCAATCTTGCGCAAATTCTTCCCGCCAACCCCCGAAATCCGCCCGGCGATTCCCGCATTTTCGCACCGCCCCGGATATGCAATCGCATACAATCTCCTTGCGGGCACGGCCGCAATAATCTATCCGAACCCACGGCACAGGAGACATATCATCACCGGAGAAGCCCATGTCCTTTCGCACCCAGCCCCCGGCGCCCGCGCGCCCCAACCGCTGCCAGCTGTTCGGCCCCGGCTCGCGCCCGGAACTGTTCGAGAAAATGGCCGCTTCGGCCGCCGACGTGATCAATCTCGACCTCGAAGACAGCGTCGGCCCGGACGACAAGGAAAAAGCCCGCCAGAACGTGATCGCCGCCAGCCACGAGGTGGACTGGGGCAACAAATACCTCTCGGTGCGCATCAACGGGCTCGACGGCCCGCACTGGTACCGCGACGTGGTCGATCTGCTGGAAAAGGGCTCCGAGCGGATCGACCAGATCATGATCCCCAAGGCCGGCAATGCCGCCGACATCTACGCGGTGGACGCGCTGGTCAGCTCCATCGAGGCCGCCACCGGGCGCAAGAAGCCGATCAGCTTCGAGGTCATCATCGAGACCGCCGCCGGCATCGCCCATGCCGAGGAGATCGCCGCCGCCTCCCCCCGCCTGCAGGCGATGAGCCTCGGTGCGGCCGATTTCGCCGCCTCGATGGGGATGCAGACCACCGGCATCGGCGGCACCCAGGAAAACTACTACATGCACCACGAGGGGCAGAAATACTGGGTCGATCCCTGGCACTGGGTCCAGGCCAAGATCGTCGCCGTCTGCCGCACCCACGGGGTGCTGCCGGTGGACGGGCCGTTTGGCGACTTCTCCGACGACGAAGGCTTCCTCGCCCAGGCGCGGCGCTCGGCGACGCTCGGCATGGTCGGCAAATGGGCGATCCACCCCAAACAGGTGGCGCTGGCCAATTCGGTCTTTACCCCCTCCGAGGAAGCCGTGGCCGAGGCGCGCGAGATCATCGCCGCCATGGAAGAAGCCAAGGCCGCGGGGCTCGGCGCGACCACCTACAAGGGCAAGCTGATCGACATCGCCTCGATCAAACAGGCCGAGGTGATCGTAAAGCAGGCGGAAATGATCGCCCAACAATAGGCACTCGGCGGGGCGGCGACCCTTGCTGCCCCCCCTTTCATCTTTCCGAAAAATACTCCCGCCGGAGGCACGATTTTTCGAGAGAAAAATCGCCCCGGCCGCGAGCGGGTCGCCGAGACTCCGGCCGCGCTTCAGCGGTAATCGCGCAGCGAGAGCATCCCGTATTCGCACAGACGCGAACAATCCGAAGCGTCGCGCCCGGCCAGTTCCAGCCGCAGGTTCATCGCCACGCCACGCCCCTCGAAGCGGTAGTCGTCGCATTCGTAATCCTTCGGATATTCGCCGCTGTCATCGCCGAAGTCGATCGCCTGACAGCTGGTCGCCGCCTGCGCTTCGACCTCGTTCCACAAATAGATGTCGCCGGAGCGATACAGCGCCGCGCAGTCGCTGGCATCGCGCGCCATGCTCTCCCAGGAAAGGACCCCGGCCATGCCCGGACCGCTGAAGCGGCGGTCATCGCATTCGCCGTCGCCGCTGACCGGGCTGCTGTCATCGCCGAATCGGATGCCGTCGATGACGATCTCGGCCACCTCCGGCTGCCCCGAAACACCGCCGCCACGCACCCGGTCGGTCTTGCCCACCCCGCCCGCGCTGAAGCCGCCGGCCGGGGCCGGACTCATCGGCACCGGGGCGGGCATTTCAGCGGTGGTGCTCGGCGGTGTGGCGGGTGGCCCGGACGGAGCCGAAGGCATCGCGGGGCCGCTGCCAGAGGCACCGGCCACCGGCTCCCCCACCAGGCGCAGAAGCCCCGCCTCGTAGCCGGCCCGGCAGTCGCTGGCATCCCGGCCAATGTCGATATCCATCAGGATCCGATCCATCCCCGGCCCGGAGAATCGCTTGTCATCGCATTCGCCATCATTGGCCCACGGGCTGGAATCGTCGCCAAAATCAATCTCCTGTGCCGCAACCGGCAGGGCGAGGCATATCAGGACGAGGCCAGACAGAAACAGGCGCATGGAAATCCCCTTTGGATATGGTTTGCTTGTGGATACGTCACTATCCCCCGTATCCAGGGCTTTTTCAATGGTCTCGTACCTGCCGGCCCTCCCCGCACGGCCCGCAGCCGCCACAGCCACGCCAGCGCCGGCTTCGCCCGTGCACGCAATCCCGCCGATATTGCAAAGCCCGGCGCGCTTGGCCATATAGGCAGGAGCAGTCACGGAGGGCGCATGTCCATCTATCTCGAGTTTGAAAAGCCGCTTGCCGAAATCGAGGGCAAGGCCGAGGAGCTGCGCGCCATGGCGCGTGCCGCCGAGGACGACCTGGACATCGAAAAGGAAGCCGCCGCGCTCGACGAAAAGGCCCGCGCCATGCTGGCCCAGCTCTACGAAAACCTCACCCCCTGGCGCAAATGCCAGGTCGCCCGCCACCCGGAGCGGCCCCATTGCCGCGACTATATCGAAGCGCTGTTCAGCGAATACACCCCGCTTGCGGGCGACCGCAATTTCGCCGACGATCAGGCGGTGATGGGCGGACTCGCACGGCTTGGCGACGCGCCGGTGGTGGTGATCGGGCTCGAGAAGGGCCACGACACCAAGTCGCGCATCGAGCACAATTTCGGCATGGCGCGGCCCGAGGGCTACCGCAAGGCGATCCGGCTGATGGATCTGGCCGACCGCTTCTCCCTGCCGGTCATCACCCTCGTGGACACCCCCGGCGCCTATCCCGGCAAGGGCGCCGAGGAACGCGGCCAGTCCGAGGCCATCGCCCGGGCCACCGAAAAATGCCTGTCGCTGAAAAGCCCGCTGATCTCGGTGATCATCGGCGAGGGCGGCTCCGGCGGCGCGGTGGCGCTCGCTACCGCCAATACGGTGATGATGCTGGAGCACGCGATCTATTCGGTGATCAGCCCCGAGGGCTGCGCCTCGATCCTGTGGAAGGACGGCGAAAAGATGCGCGAAGCGGCCGAAGCCATGCGCCTCACCGCCCAGGACCTCAAGCGCCTCGGCGTCATCGACCGGATCATCGCCGAGCCCCTCGGCGGCGCCCAGCGCGGGCGCGAAGAAACCATCGAAGCCGTCGGCAAGGCCCTGAAGGAAGAACTGACCAAGCTGACGAAACGCGCAAAAGGCGACAGCCTGCGCAAGGCCCGGCGCAGGAAATTCCTCGAGATGGGGGCCAAGGGGCTGGCGGCCTGACCCCTTCTTCTGTTCACAAATATCCCCGCCGGAGGCACGATTTTTCTGCGAAAAATCGCTCCCCTACAGCCCCAGCACGTCCATCATGTCATATTCGCCGGGCTTGCGGCCAAGCCCCCACAGCGCGGCCCTGAGCGCGCCGCGGGCAAAGATGGCGCGGTCGGTGGCGATGTGCCTGAGCACGATGCGCTCGCCCTCGCCGGCAAAGATCACGTCATGCTCGCCCACCACGTCGCCCCCGCGCAG
>JALWTH010000164.1 GCA_027082975.1 Paracoccaceae bacterium
GTCCTCGGCTGCCGCAGGTTCCTCGAAATGGGTCATCTCGGCCTCGCCGCGCTGCTCGGGGCGGTAGGCGGGCGGGGGCAGGCCGTCATCGCCGGCGCTTTCTTCGGCAAAGACGTCCTCGACCTGCTCTTCGGCCGCGGCGCGGGTGGCGTCGAACAGGTCCGGCGCCTCGGGGGTTTCGGGAGCCGGCGCCGGGCTGGCGGTCTCGGCCACGATCGGCTCGGGATCGGCCGTCGCGGAGGTAGCGGCGGCGGCGGCGGGGGCCGAAGGCTCGGCGGTGCGGCGGCGCGGCACCGGGATCTCCTGGGTGACCTCGGCGGCGTCGATGCCGGTGGCGACCACGCTGACGCGCATGATGTTTTCCATCGCCGTGTCGAGGGTGGAGCCGACGATGATATTGGCCTCGGGGTCCACTTCCTCGCGGATCCGGTTGGCGGCCTCGTCGAGCTCGAACAGGGTCAGGTCGTAGCCGCCGGTGATGTTGATCAGCACGCCGCGCGCGCCCTTGAGGCTGATTTCGTCCAGCAGCGGGTTGGCGATGGCCTTTTCGGCGGCCTGGATGGCGCGGTCCTCGCCCTCGGCCTCGCCGGTGCCCATCATCGCCTTGCCCATCTCGTCCATCACCGCGCGCACGTCGGCGAAGTCGAGATTGATCAGGCCGGGCTTGACCATCAGGTCGGTGACCCCCTTGACGCCCTGGTAGAGCACGTCGTCGGCCATGGCGAAGGCCTCGGTGAAGGTGGTGCGCTCATTGGCGAGGCGAAACAGGTTCTGGTTCGGGATCACGATCAGGGTATCGACGTGTTTCTGAAGGGTTTCAATGCCTTCTTCAGCCTGCTTCATGCGCTTGGCGCCTTCGAACTGGAACGGCTTGGTGACCACGCCGACGGTCAGCACGCCCAGTTCGCGCGCGGCCTGTGCGATGATCGGCGCAGCACCCGTGCCGGTGCCCCCGCCCATGCCGGCGGTGATGAAGCACATATGCGCGCCGGCGAGGTGATCGACGATCTCCTCGATGGATTCCTCGGCCGCCTGGGCGCCGACCGAGGCCCTGGCCCCGGCGCCGAGGCCTTCGGTCACCTTGACGCCCATCTGCACCCGGGCGCCGGCGCGCGACTGCTGCAGCGCCTGGGCGTCGGTATTGGCGACGACGAAATCGACGCCTTCGAGCTGCGCTTCGATCATGTTGTTCACGGCATTGCCGCCGGCCCCGCCGACGCCGAAGACGATGATGCGTGGCTTGAGCTCCTCATGCCCGGGCATGTTCAGGTTCAATGTCATGACTGGTCCGCCTGTCTCTTTTCTTGTCGCCGCGCGCCCCCAGTGAACCGGTGCCCCCGACCCGGAATCGCGCGGCTGTTACGTTGACCGGCTGTCTCGCTCTCTCGCTGTCCCGCGTTCTCGCTGTCTCGCCGGCTTGCCTACTCTGCGCCAATTCTAGCGGCATTTTATCCACAGGTCACCCAAAAAATGCGAAATATCCCCTAAATATGGGATGTTCGGCGACTTTTTAGGCAGTATCTTGCCGTATCCATCCAGATTTCGGGCTTACCAGTTGTCGCGCAACCATTTCATCACCCGGCGCAGGCTGCGCGCGGGGTAGGAATCGGCCGGGATGTCGAAATCCCACCACTCGTCCTGGGGACTGGCGGCGAACAGGCACAGCCCGACGCTGGCGGCAAAGGCGGCGCCGGTGGCGGCCTGGGGCAGGCCCTGGACGCGCAGCGGGCGGCCGATGCGCACCTGCTGGCCGAGGATGCGCGGCGCGAGCCCGTCCAGCCCCGGCACCTGGCTGGCGCCGCCGGTCAGCACGATCTGCTGGCTGGGCAGGTGCTCGAAGCCGGCCGCGTCGAGGCGCGCGCGCACCTCTTCGAGGATCTCCTCGATGCGCGGGCGCATGATGCCGATCAGCTCGGCGCGGCTGACCGTGCGCCGGTCGTGCTCCCAGTCGCCGGTATCGCCGCCGATCTCGATCATCTCGCGGTCGTCCATGCCGGTGGCCTGCACCCCGCCGTAAAAGGTCTTGATCCGCTCGGCGGTGGCCATGGGCACCTGCAGGCCCTTGGAGATGTCGGCGGTGACGTTCTCGCCGCCCAGCGGCACGCTGTCGGCATGGATCATGTGGCCGCGCATGAAGATCGAGATGCCGGTAGTGCCGCCGCCCATGTCGATGCAGGCCGCGCCCAGCTCCTGCTCGTCCTCGACCAGGCTCGAGAGGCCCGACAGGTAGGCCGAACTGGCGATCCCGGCCAGTTCCAGGTCGCAGCGCTTGATGCAGTAGAGCAGGTTGCGGATGGTGGCGCTTTCGACGCTCATCAGGTGCATGTCCACCGACAGGGTATTGCCGATCTGGCCGCGCGGGTCGTTCAGCCCGGAGCGGTGATCGAGGGCGAAATTGACCGGCTGGGCGTGCAGCACCTCGCGCCCCTCGCCGATATCGGGCATTTCGCAGGCGGCGAGCACCCGGGCGATGTCGTCTTCGCTGACCGCCTCGCCGCCCAGCTCGACCTGCCCGGCCAGCCCGTAGGAGCGCACCGCCCCGCCGGAGAAGCTGGCAATGACGTGATCGACCCGGATCGCCGCCATTTTCTGCGCGGCCTGGACCGCGGTGCGGATGGCGCGTTCGGTCTCCTGCATGGCGGCGATTTCGCCGAAGCGCACGCCCCGCGAACGGGTGGTGGCCGCGCCGATCACCCGAAAGCCGCTCTGGCCGGCCATGGTGCCGACTCCGTCGCTTTCGCGAAACCGGGTGGGGCCGTCGAAGCGCAGCACCAGGCAGGATATCTTCGAGGTGCCCACGTCGAGAATGGCGACCACGCCGTATTCGAGGGCGGCCTTGCGCATGGCCCGCATGGCGCGTTGCTGCTGATACAGGTCTGTCACGATTTCTCTCCCATTTCGATGGCCTTGATCCGGCGCATCTGCGCCTCTGCCCCGGGGGCGAGGCGGATGGTCGGACGCAAGGGGTTGCGCATGTCCACGGACAGGATGGCCCGGGCCAGCAGGTCCTGCGCCTCGTCGAGCGCGATGACCTGGGCGAGGGCCGGGATCGGGTCCCGCTCGGGCAGGCGGATGGTCGCGCCGCCGGCCAGCACCAGGTCCCAGCGGCGCCGGCCGATGCGCACCAGGCCGCGCAGGCGGGCGGCGATGGGGCGCGCGGCGTGGACCAGGGCCAGCGCCTCGTCCACCCGGTCCTGGGCCCCGGCCCCGGCCAGCAGCGGCAGGTCGGGCCGCTGGGCGCGGCGCTCGATGGCGCCGATCTGGTTGCCCTTGCGGTCGAGCAGCACCAGCCCTTCGCCGCTGCGCCAGAGCGCCGCCGGCTGGCGCTGGAGCACGGCGATTTCCAGCACCCCGCCCGGGCGGATGCGCAGGGCGGCGCTTTCGAGCACGTCAAGCTCGGCGATTTCGGCCTGCAGCACCTCAAGGTCGAGGTCGAAGGAGGAGACCGGCAGTTCCAGCGGGAAGCGGGTGCGGATCAGGTCGGCGACCTCGGGGCTGGCGCCTTCGATCGAGACCAGGCGGACCATGAATTCGGGGCGCGACTTCACCGACTGGCGCAGATCGGCGAGGCTGGCATAGATCGCCCCCCGGCGCGCGGGATCGCCGAGATAGCCATGGGCGAGGGCGAAGCCGAGCAGCAGCGGCAGGGCGATGCGCAGCAGGCCGGTGCGGAACATCGGCGTGAGCCAGAGCCGGTGGAGCTTGTAGGCGATGCGCGAGGGGGCCGGGTCGCGCCTCTTGCGGGCGACGCGGGCGCGCGGGGCGGCGGTGCCCTGCCGTGCCGCCTGCTCTGCCTGCTCGGCGCGCAGCTTCGCCTTGCGGGCGCGCGCGGCGCGCTGGGCCACGGTCAGGGGCGGCTCTTCCACCGCCGCGGCAGGCGCCGCAGCGGCTGTCATCGCCGGGGTCGGCTGCGGGGCCGCCTGCGTGGCCTGCGCCGGGGCGGCGCCTGTGCGTGTGAACAGGCTCAGCGGTCGCATGAGGCATCCTCCACCATCCAGGCGCAGAGCGCGCCGAAGGGCATGCCCAGCGCGGCGGCCTGTTCGGGCACCAGCGAGGTGGGCGTCATGCCCGGCTGGGTGTTGGTCTCGAGCAGGACCAGGCCTTCGAGGCCGCGCGATTCGTCCCAGCGGAAATCGGTGCGGCTCACGCCCCGACAGCCCAGCGCCTCATGGGCGCGCAGGGCGTAGTCGAGGCAGTGGATCTCGATCTCGGTGGGGATATCGGCCGGGAACACATGCACCGATCCGCCCTGGCTGTATTTGGCATCGTAATCGTACCAGCCTTCGGTGAGGATGTCGGTCACCCCCAGCGCCCGGTCGCCGATCACCGTGGTGGTCAGTTCGCGCCCGGGCACGAAGGCTTCGACCAGCAGGGTTTCGGGCGCGTCTTCGGCCAGGGCCGGGGGCGGGTCGGCGGCCGCGCGCACGATATGGATGCCCACCGAGGAGCCCTCGGCATTGGGCTTGACCACATAGGGCGGCGCCATGACGTGGCGGGCGCTGACTGCGCGCGCGGGCGCAAGCCTGCTCTCGGCCACCGGCAGGCCGGCTGCGCGGTAGGCTTCCTTGGCGCGGGCCTTGTCCATGGCCAGCGCCGAGGCCAGCACACCGCTATGGGTATAGGGGATGCGCAGCCATTCGAGCAGGCCCTGCACGCAGCCATCCTCGCCCCAGCGCCCGTGCAGGGCGTTGAAGGCGACATCGGGGCGGATCTCGGCGAGGCGCAGCGCGAGGTCGGGGCCGGCATCGACCTCGGTCACCTCGTAGCCCTCTGCCCGCAAGGCCGCCGCGCATTCCTTCCCGGAACTGAGGGACACGTCGCGCTCGGCCGACGCCCCTCCCATCAATACGGCTACCTTCCGGGCTTTCCCTTTCGGCTTGCCCGTCACTTCTGCCTCGTCCTCCGGGCCGTTCGCGGCCCTTGTCGTTACTCAGTACATGGCCCATTCAGGGCTCTTCTGCTCGTCGGCCACAAGATGTTGGGGTCAGTCCTGCCCTTCCCCTCCGCTCCCGCGACCATCAGGCGGATCGCCGACCCGCATGATTTCCCATTCTAGCGTCAATCCGCTGTTTTCGTAAACCTTTTTTCGCACGCGCTCGCCAAGTTCTTCGAGCTCGGCGGCGGTTGCGCTACCGGTATTGGTGAGGAAATTGGGGTGTTTCGGGTTCATCTGCGCGCCTCCCAGCGCCGCGCCGCGCAGGCCGGCCTCGTCGATCAGCTTCCAGGCCTTGAGGTCGTGGCTGTCGCCTGCCTGCCCGGTGGAGCTGGCGCCGGACGGGTTGCGAAAGGTGCTGCCGGCGGTGCGGTCGCGGGTGGGCTGGGAGGCGTCGCGCCGGGCGATCTGCTCTGCCATGCGCGCTTCCAGCGCGGCCGGGTCGCCGGCGGGCGGGGCAAAGGTCGCCTCGGTCAGCACCCAGCCTTCGGGCAGCGCGCTGGAGCGGTAGCCAAGGGCGAGGTCTTCAGGCGCGAGCGTGACCACCTCGCCCGCCCGCGTCAGTGCGCGCGCGCTTTCCAGCACGTCGGCGACGTAGCTGCCGTAACAGCCCGCATTCATGCGCACCGCGCCGCCGATCGTGCCGGGGATGGTGCGCAGGAAGGTGAGGTCGCGCCCGGCTTCGGCGGCGCGCCGGGCCACATGGGCGTCGAGCGCCGCCGCCCCGGCGATGACGCGGCCGTGATCGGTGCAGCGAATGGCATTGAAGCCGCGCCCGAGGCGGATGGTGACGCCGGGGATGCCACCATCGCGCACGATGAGATTGCTGCCCACGCCCATGGGGAAAACCGGGATTTCAGGGTCCAGCGCGGCGAGGAAGTGGGCGAGGTCCTCTTCGTCGGCGGGCTGAAACAGCCACTGGGCCGGCCCGCCCACCCTGAGCCAGGTGAGTGGCGCCAGAGGCCGGTCGGCGGTGAGGGTGCCGCGCACGGCAGGCAGGCGCTGGGGGGTGGGACTCCGGCTCATATGTCCGCCATACGACACTTTTGCGCGCGGGAAAAGGCGGATTGGCCGGGTTCTCCCCCTGCCTCTGATGCGGGGCGTTTGGGGGCGGGGGAGGCGATTTTTCGCAGAAAAATCGGGCCTCCGGCGGGGATATTTTGGCAAGAGGAAGAGGGCAGG
>JALWTH010000165.1 GCA_027082975.1 Paracoccaceae bacterium
CGAGCCTGATCACCGCTGGCTGGCGGCCTTTGCCCGGGCGATCTTTCAGGCGGGTTTCAGCCGCAAGGTGATCGCCGCCAAATGGCCGGGTTTCGAGGATGCCTTCGCCGGTTTCGATCCCGGCCGCCTGGCCATGTGGGCAGGCAGCGGGGAGATCGACCGCCTGCTGACGGATGCGCGCATCGTGCGCAATGGGCAGAAGATCGCCGCCGTGCTGGAAAATGCCGTATTCCTGCGTGAACTGGCGGCCGAGCATGGCGGGCGCGCCGGCCCCTGTCTGGCCCGCTGGCCTTCGCACGATTTCGCCGGATTGCTGGACCTGCTGAAGAGCCGCGGCGCGCGCCTTGGCGGGGCCACCGGCCAGCGGGCGTTGCGTGCCATGGGCCGCGACAGTTTCGTGCTGACCCCCGATGTCACCGCCCGCCTGATCGCCGAGGGCGTGATCGAGCGGCCGGCCATCTCAGCCCGAGCACTGGCCCGGGTGCAGGCCGCGTTCAACGAATGGCGCGCGCAGTCGGGGCGCACGCTGACCGAAATCAGCCAAGTCCTGGCCTTCAGCATTGGCGAGTGACGGGCTGAAAATACCTGATTGCCGACACCAACTGCCTGGTAAAGAGGTGGAGAACGTTCGCCCCCGGTTCCGTCTCCTCCGCCAGATTTCGCCACCACCGGGGTCGAAGAACTGGTCGTCAGCCCGCTGGATCAGATAGTCGCGCAACAGCTGGGGCGGGAAGCCTAGGGCACGGCCCATATCCTCGCAGAAAAAGACGAAGATCGCCCGGTCGAGCAGCTTCTGCGCCATGCGAACGAGGCGCCCCTTGGTCCCCGGAAAGCCGTCGCTCCCGGGCCCGTTATGCGCCAGCAGGGTATGGTAGAGATGTTCGCGAAACGCGCGGTATTCGGCATAGAAGCGGTTTTCGAGCTCGTTTTGGCGAAAGCGCTGCTGCCTGATCAGTGACAGCAGCGGGGCGCGCCCGCTGGTGCCCCGGACGATCAGGCTGTCACTGTGAAACAGGCGGGAAAAAGGAAGCGGTCAAACCGCCCTTCCTCGGTCTCATCGAGCAGCGTCGCTTCCTGCAGGAGGTCGCGTTTCTGCAGGGCGAAGCTGATATATTGCCTGCCGCCTCGTTCCGCCCAATACAGGCGAAACTCGTTCATGTCCGTGACAATGGCCCAGCTGGGGAGGATCGGTTCGTTGCCGAACATGCCCCGGCGGCTTTCGAACAGGTAGTCGAGGCATTGCCTGACCGGTGACCTGGAATTCCCCTTGCGCTTTTGCGGAGCGTCGAGCGCGCTGCGAATGTCCTTGAACTCGACCAGGACCTAGGGAACGGGGGTCGGATCACCGGGGATGAAGTAGCCAAGCGCCGCATCGGCCTCTCCGGTTCCGCCTTTCTGTCCGGCGCCACGCACCGGGAAGACGGGATACAGCGTAGAGGCGGCCTAGGCGCCGGCCTGGCCGGCCTGCACATAGCCCCAGATCGAATGGAAGAACTCCTCGAGGAGGGCGGCTTGGGCGGTGGTTTCCTTTTGCGCATCGCGCGCGGCCCAGCGCCGCAACCGTTCGAACAATACCGCTTCGTCGGGACTCTCCTTGAACGTCTCGTATTCGTGAGCCCAGACCGACCGCAGGAAAGACTTCGAGATGAAGGTATTGCGCAATGTGCCTATGACGGATCAACTCCCGTATCGTCTGCTGGAAATCCACACCGGGACCAGTCGCTTTTGGCGACAATGCGACCCTACACGCAAGCGGTATCGGCTTTCAAGCAGCGCGGCGGGCCGATTTTTCGCAGAAAAATCGCCTCCCCCGCACCGGCGGAAAAGCCCCGCGCGCCGGCGGGGCTCATGTGTCGCAATGGCGAGAAGCTTACGCCTCGGCCTCTTCCTCGGCGGCGAGCCGGGCCTTGTCGGCAGCGCCCTTGGCCGCTTCGTCGCGGTCGACGAATTCGATGATCGCCATCGGCGCCATGTCGCCATAGCGGAAGCCCGCCTTGAGCACGCGCACATAGCCGCCGCCCCGCTCCTTGTAGCGGGGGCCGAGCACCTCGAACAGCTTCCTGACGTGCTGGTCCTGCTTGAGCCGGGCCGCGGCCTGGCGGCGGGCGTGCAGGTCGCCGCGCTTGGCGAGCGTGACCAGCTTTTCGACCACGCGGCGCAGTTCCTTGGCCTTGGGCAGGGTGGTCTTGATCTGCTCGTGCTCGATCAGCGAGCCGGCCATGTTGGCAAACAGCGCCTTGCGGTGCTCGTGGGTGCGGTTCAGGCGGCGATAGCCCTTCTTGTGACGCATCGGTTCATTCCTTCTTGTGCTTGTTTATACTTTGTCCGGTGGTCGTTACCGACCACGCTCCTTGGAACGGTGATTCCGTTCATGAACGGATCGCTTATCCGATAACGCATGCGGTGTAAAGATCGCGGATCAGGACACGGATCTTCTCAGGATTTCCGCTTCCTTTTCCGTAAGAAACGCATTTGCAAGCGCCTCATTTGAAGCCGCATAGCGTTTCATGATTCCCTGCCGAGCCTCTCTGGACAGGAACTGAGAACGGTCCTTTTCGCCGGCTGATCGTTCGATCTGTCTGAGGTGCTCAAGAAAGATCTGTCGTTTTTCCGACTCACTGTGCAGCTCCTGATACGCCATCAGGACTCGGGTCATTGTCGCACCCAAGGATTCCCGGTGTAACACTGGGCCTCTCTTCTCGGCCATCGGCTCAAGTCCAAGGACAGTTTCCACAGCTCCGATGATATCCTTGCCGCAGGTTTCGGCGTGATAAAGACGCACGGTGAGTGCCCGATCCCCAAAGATTTCGCGCCACGGCGCCAGACGTTCGAGAAAATCGAAGGATCGGACCGTAGCGTTCAGAAAACTTTCAACGTCTGGAAACCGGCCCGGAGAGGCGATCTGTTCCCACTTGAACGTACTTTCCATCAATTCGTCCTGACAACGAACGAAATAGAGGATGCGAACATCGCAACCTTCAAGCAACCGTGCGACTGCCTGGACCTGCCGCGGACGAAAATAGCAGAGATGTTCCGAGGACATCAGCGTCAAGTGGTGCCGGTGTTCTTCAAAGATGCTCTGCTTTACTCGCTTCAGGTAAGTGTGGGCTATGGCTTGCGCATCAGGTTGATTCTCGAGGGGAAACAACGCGTGGTGCGCGCCTGACGGGACTCGGCCAATCCGAGGGTAATGAAACGCCCGGTCCGCGGCTGTGCGGGCTTCAAAGTATTTCTGAAGCGCTGTCGTGCCGGTCTTTCCGTGCCCGATATGCAGCCAGACGAGCGGTCGTTCGGCTGCCCCGGACCTGGAAAACAGTCTTCGGGCCCCCCCCCCCCCCCGGAAAATCAAGGAAACCTCCCCGAGATCAGAAAATGCAGAGCGAGCCCTCTAGGCTCGCTCTGGATGGCTTCAGAACTGGTCCTCGAATTTCTTGGCCATGTCCTCGATGTTTTCCGGCGGCCATTCCTCGACATCCATGCCCAGATGCAGGCCCATGCCGGAGAGCACTTCCTTGATCTCGTTCAGCGACTTGCGGCCGAAATTCGGGGTGCGCAGCATCTCGGCCTCGGTCTTCTGGATCAGGTCGCCGATATAGACGATGTTGTCGTTCTTCAGGCAGTTGGCCGAGCGCACCGAGAGTTCGAGCTCATCCACCTTCTTCAAGAGAAGCGGGTTGAATTCGAGCCCGTCATCCTCGGCCTCGCGGCCGGTGGTCTCGGGCTCTTCGAAGTTGACGAAGATCGAAAGCTGGTCCTGCAGGATGCGCGCGGCGAAGGCCACCGCGTCCTCGGGGGTGACGGAGCCGTCGGTCTCGACCTTCAGCGTCAGCTTGTCATAGTCCAGCACCTGGCCCTCGCGGGTGGGCTGCACGTCGTAGGAGACCTTGCGCACCGGCGAATAGATCGCATCGACCGGGATCAGGCCGATGGGCGCGTCTTCCGACTTGTTCTTGTCGGCGGCGACATAGCCCTTGCCGGTATTGACCGTCAGTTCCATGTAGACATCGGCGCCCTCGTCGAGGTGGCAGATGACGTGATCCTTGTTCAGGATCTCGATGCCGGCGCTTTCGGAGATGTCGCCGGCGGTGACCACCATCGGCCCCTTGGCGGCGATCGACAGGCGCTTGGGGCCCTCGACCTCCATGCGGATCGCCACGCCCTTGAGGTTCAGCACGATGTCGGTGACATCCTCGCGCACCCCGGCGACGGACGAAAACTCGTGCAGCACGTTGTCGATCTGCACACTGGTAATGGCCGCGCCCTGCAGGGACGACAGCAGCACCCGGCGCAGGGCATTGCCCAGCGTCAGGCCGAAGCCGCGCTCGAGCGGCTCGCAGGTGATGGTGGCCTGGCGCGCGGGCTCGTTGCCCGGCCTGACTTCCAGCTGCGTCGGCTTGATCAGTTCGGCCCAGTTCTTGTGGATCATGAAACCCTCCATTCCTGTCCTGTCCCCATGTCCGAAGGTCAGGACGCCCGAGGTTGAAATACGCGTGGCGCGGCAGGCGCTTGCCCCCCGCGCCGGAAAATGGTCAGACCCGGCGGCGCTTGGGCGGCCGGCAGCCGTTATGGGCGATCGGGGTCACGTCGCGGATCGAGGTGATGTTGAAGCCCACCGCAGCCAGCGCGCGCAGGGCGCTTTCGCGGCCAGAGCCCGGCCCCTGCACCTCGACCTCAAGCGTCTTGACGCCATGCTCCTGGGCCTTCCTGCCCGCATCTTCGGCCGCCATCTGCGCGGCGTAGGGGGTGGACTTGCGCGAGCCCTTGAAGCCCACCGTGCCGGCCGAGGACCAGGCAATGGCGTTGCCCTGCACGTCGGTGATCAGGATCTTGGTGTTGTTGAACGAGGAATTCACATGCGCGACGCCGGTGGCGATGTTCTTGCGCTCCTTGCGGCGGATGCGGGTCTTGTCGCGTGCCATCTCTGTGCCCCCCTACTTCTTCTTGCCGGCGATCGGCTTGGCCGGGCCCTTGCGGGTGCGGGCGTTGGTATGGGTGCGCTGGCCGCGCACCGGCAGGTTGCGGCGGTGGCGCAGGCCGCGGTAGCAGCCCAGATCCATCAGGCGCTTGATGTTCATCTGCACTTCGCGGCGCAGGTCGCCTTCGACCGTGTAATTGGCGTCGATATGCTCGCGAATGGCCAGGACTTCGGCATCGGTCAGCTCGTTGACCCGGCGGGATTCGTCGATCTTGACCGCTTCGCAGATTTCCCTGGCCGAAGCGCGGCCGATTCCGGTGATATAGGTGAGGGCGATGGGGACCCGCTTGTGGGTCGGGATATTCACGCCGGCAATACGTGCCACGTCTTGTTTCCTTTCGTTGCGGTTCCGTAATGCCGGAACCTTTTTTCACAACTGAAGCCCGCCGGAACATTCCCGCGGGCCTTCGCTGACTTTCGGTCTGCGGCGGGCGGGGCGCGACCCCGATTCCGCCGTCCCCGCAGGGATGAGTCGCAGTAAAGGGCTTTGGCGCGCGCGTCAAGGGCTTTGTAAGGCGGGCAAGCCGCCCCGGCTTCGCACCGGCGCGCCGCCTGCAACGGCCTCGCACTCCGGCAGGTCGCGGCGGCCCTCAGGCGGTCTCCAGCACCGCGCGGATCTCGGCCGCCACCTCGTCGATCTCGCCCATGGCCACGACCGGGCGCAGCTTGTCCTTGCAGAAGTAATAGCCAATGAGCGGCGAGGTCTTCTTGTAATATTCCATCAGCCTTGTGCGCAGGCTTTCCGCGTTGTCATCGGCGCGGCGGGTGAATTCGCTGCCGCCGCACTCGCTGCACTTGCCATCGGCGGGGATCGGCCTGGAGATGTCGTTATAGACCTCGCCACACTGCGCGCAGGTCGAGCGCGCCGTGATCCGCTGCACCAGAGCGTCGTCGTCCACGCTCATCTCGATCACCGCATCGAGGCGCTGGCCGCGCTTTTCCAGGAGCCGGTCCAGCGCCGCGGCCTGGGCCAGGGTGCGCGGGAAACCGTCGAAGATGAAGCCGCCCTCGGAGCCCTTTTCCAGCTGTTCTTCGATCAGGCCGATCACGATATCGTCGGTGACCAGCTTGCCCGCATCCATGATCGCGGCGACCTTCCTGCCCATTTCGGTGCCCGAGGAGCGCGCCGCGCGCAGCATGTCGCCGGTGGAAAGCTGCTTCATCTTGCGCTCTTCGACGAGGATGCGCGCCTGGGTGCCCTTGCCCGCGCCGGGCGGTCCGAGGAGGATGATGTTCATCTCTGTACTTCCCTGCTTGCCCTACTTGCGGATCGGCTTCCTGCGCCCCCTGGCGCGGCGCTTGCCACCGCCGCCGCGCAGCTGCGATTTCTCGATCAGGCCTTCATATTGATGCGCGAGCAGGTGGCTCTGCACCTGGTTGATCGTGTCCATGGTCACGCTGACGACGATCAGCACCGAGGTGCCGCCAAAGTAGAACGGCACCGCGAACTGGCTGCGCAGGATCGAGGGCAGCAGCACCACGGCAGCGAGATAGGCCGAGCCGACCACCAGCAGGCGAGTCACCACGTAGTCGAGATATTCGGCCGTCTTCTTGCCGGGGCGGATGCCGGGGACGAAGCCGTTCTGGTTCTTCAGGTTGTCGGCCACGTCATCGACCTTGAAGCTCACCTCCTTGGTATAGAAGAAGGTGAAGAAGATCGTCATCGCCGCATAGAAGATCAGGTAGAGCGGCTGGCCGGGGCCGAAATAGGCGAGGATGGCCGACATGACCGGCCCGGACTGGCCGGAACTGAAAGTGCTGATCGTGGTCGGCAGCAGCAGGAGCGCCGAAGCGAAGATCGCCGGGATCACCCCGGCCGGGTTGACCTTGATCGGCAGGTGGCTGGAGCCGCCGTCATAGACCTTCATCCCCACCTGCCGGCGCGGATACTGGATGTGGATCTTGCGCAGGGCGCGCTCCATGAACACGACAAAGGCAATCACCGCAAAGACCATGATGGTCACGCCGATGATCACCGCCGGGCTGATGGCGCCGGAGCGGCCCTGGCTGAGGAATTGGGCGGTGGCGGCGGGGATCTCGGCGACGATGCCGACGAAGATGATCAGGCTGATCCCGTTGCCCACCCCGCGCGCGGTGATCTGCTCGCCCAGCCACATCAGGAACATGGTGCCGCCAACCAGGCTCAGCACCGCGCCGGCCTGGAAGAACAGCCCGCCCTGGGTCACCAGCGAGCCCGCCTCCAGGCTCTTGGCGAGCGCAATCGCCTGGAAGGTCGCCAGCAGCACCGTGCCGTAGCGGGTGTACTGGTTGATCTTCTTGCGGCCCTGCTCGCCCTCCTTCTTCAGCTGCTCCAGCGAGGGCACCAGCGAAGTCATCAGCTGGACGATGATCGAGGCCGAGATATAGGGCATGATCCCCAGCGCAAACAGGCCCATCCGCGCCAGCGCCCCGCCGGTGAACATGCTCAGCATCCCGCCGATGCCCTGCTGGGCCTGGTCCATGAATTCCTTCAGCGCCGCGGCGTCGATGCCGGGCACCGGGATGTAGGTGCCGATGCGGTAGATGATCAGCAGGCCGATGGTGAACAGGATGCGCTGGCGCAGTTCGGTCGCCTTGCCAAACGCGCTCCAGCTCATGTTCGCGGCCATTTGTTCTGCTGCAGATGCCATGCGGCCTCCTGTCAAGCCTGTCAAGAAAGCGCCGCCGAAGGTCCGGCCCCGGCGGCGCTGAAAACCTGCGCTTAATGTAGGCAGCCCCCGGGCGGCCTACAAGCGGTTATTCGCCCGCCGCCGGGCTGGTGACGGTCAGCGTGCCGCCGGCCTTTTCGACCGCCGCAATGGCGGACTTCGAAGCGCCGGTGACGGAGAGCGTGACCTTGGCGGTAAGCTCGCCCTTGGCCAGCACCCGGACGCCATCGAGCTTGCGGCGCACGAGGCCGCTTTCCACCAGCACGTCCTCGGTGATTTCCTGCTTGGGGTCGAGCTTCTTCGCGTCGATGAATTTCTGGATCAGGCCCAGATTGATCACCGCGAATTTCTTGCGGTTGCGCGAATTGAAGCCGCGCTTGGGCAGGCGCTGGTAGAGCGGCATCTGGCCGCCCTCGTAGCCGTTGATGGCCACGCCCGAGCGCGATTTCTGCCCCTTGATGCCGCGCCCGCCGGTCTTGCCCTTGCCCGAGCCGGGGCCACGACCGATACGCTTGCGCCCCTTGCTGGCGCCGGGATTGTCTCTCAGTTCATTGAGTTTCATGTCGCTTCCTTTCAGGCCGGACGTGACCCCGAAGCGAAGGGCCAGCCACGGCATACTTGCTGTCGATTCTGCAGCCCACGGCCGCACCGGGGGCGTATAGCCGCTGCGGGCCGGGGGCGCAAGGGGCGGGCGAAAGTTTGAACTTTTCGGGGCCGGATCGGCAAAAGTTCAAACTTTCAGCGGCGTTATTCGCGAAAGTTAAAACTTTTCACCAAGGGCCGGGCGCTGCCCTGGGAAGACGTGGCCCGACCTTGGGAGACAAAACGGTCTATTTATTGTTTCAACTGGTAAAACAAAATATACTGATAACAATCCCATCCTACTCAAAGAAAGTGGACCCGATGACTAACTGTATCGGCTATTGGCGTGATAAAATTTCTGAGCTCTGGCATGAGAAAATTAATATATGGGGTTCAGCTGAACATTCCGGTTTTGAAACCGCTGATCAGTATTCAGCGTTTTGCGCATCAAAAGATTGGATTCAAGATACATGCGACATGCTAAACGCACACAGAGCTAAAGGGTTTTCTTCTGACGTTTCGCTGGCATTATTGGAGCTATTGGGAGTTTTCCAAGCCCTATTTATTCAACAAGACGCTATTGTTGAATTGCTGTATGCTTTATCTGGACGAACTCGACGCCGCGATTTTCCCGATAAAGAGAACTTCCCAGCGTGGCACGAGATACGCGAATTACGCCATATATGCGTTGGCCATCCAGTCCGAAAGGATCACAACGAAACAGGGACCAAACGCACTGTTTTCGGCAGGACATATATGTCATATCAACGTATTAGTGGCATAACATATGCTTCCGAGGAGCCACCAGCCGCAATACAAGCCCTCGGACCACTAATTGACGAGTATGACAAGGAAGCGGCCAATCTCATGAAGAAAGCTTTTGATCTTCTCAGCAAGCAAATTGAAAATATTGAACAGGCTAATTAGCAAATAACCCCGGCCATTGCTGACCGGGGTTTCAAGCTCTCTGGCGAGGCGCTTGCCTCAGCCCTTTTCTTCGACGATCTCGACCAGGTGCGGGATCTTGGCGACCATGCCGCGCACGGCGGGGGTGTCTTCGAGCTCGCGGGTCTTGTGCATCTTGTTGAGCCCCAGCCCGATCAGCGTCTGGCGCTGCTTGGCGGGGCGGCGGATCGGGGAGCCGATCTGTTTCACAACGATGGTCTTCTTGGCCATATCTCAGCCCTCCTTCACGCTTCGGCCGGCGCGGCGGCGGCTTCCGGCGCCTCGGCGGCCGGGGCGGCGGCGGCGGCGGGGCGCCTGAGCACCTCGGCCACCTTCTTGCCGCGGCGCTGGGCGACCATGCGCGGGCTCGCCTGCTTGCGCAGCCCGTCCATGGTGGCGCGGATCATGTTGTAGGGGTTCTGCGAGCCGATCGACTTGGACACCACGTCCTTCACCCCCAGCATCTCGAACACCGCGCGCATCGGGCCGCCGGCGATGATGCCGGTGCCTTCGGGCGCGGTGCGCATCACCACCTTGCCGGCGCCGTGGCGGCCTTCCATGTCGTGGTGCAGGGTGCGGCCCTCGCGCAGGGGCACGCGGACCATGTTGCGCTTGGCGGCTTCGGTTGCCTTGCGAATCGCCTCGGGCACTTCCTTGGCCTTGCCCTTGCCGAAGCCCACGCGGCCCTTCTGATCGCCCACGACCACGAGCGCCGCAAAGCCGAAGCGCTTGCCGCCCTTGACGGTCTTGGACACGCGGTTGATCGCTACGAGACGATCAGCAAATTCCGGCGCCTCGTCACGGTCGCGGCGGCCCCGGCCTCTTTGTTCTCTTGCCATTCTCTCGTCTCCTTAAAACTTCAGTCCGCCTTCACGGGCAGCGTCGGCCAGCGCCTTCACCTTGCCGTGATAGAGGAAACCGCCCCGGTCGAAGGTGCATTCGGTGACCTTGGCCTTTTTGGCGCGCTCGGCAATCGCGGCGCCCACCTTGGCGGCGGCTTCCTTGTTGTTCTTGCCGACCACGCCGAGCGCCGGCTCCAGGGTCGAGGCCGAAGCGATGGTGACACCGCGCACATCGTCGATCAGCTGCACGCTGATGTTCTTGTTGGAGCGATGCACCGAGAGGCGCGGGCGGCCGTTCTGGGTCTTCCTGAGCTTGTTGCGGACGCGCAGGCGGCGTTTCACGAACAGGTCTCTCTTGCTGTTTGCCATCTGTCTGGTCCTTACTTCTTCTTGCCTTCCTTGCGGAAGATGTATTCGTCCTTGTAGCGGATCCCCTTGCCCTTGTAGGGCTCCGGGGCGCGCCAGGCGCGGATCTCGGCGGCCACTTGCCCGACCTTCTGCTCGTCGATCCCTTCGACGACCACCACGGTCTGCTTGGGGGCGGTGACGGTCACGTCGGCCGGCGGCTCGTAGTTCACGTCATGGCTGTAGCCGAGCGAGAGCTTGAGCACATTGCCCTGCATCTGCGCGCGGTAGCCCACGCCGTTGATCTCGAGCTCCTTCCTGAAGCCCTCGGTCACGCCCTTGACCAGATTGGCCACCATGGTGCGGCTCATGCCCCATTGCTGGCGCGCGCGCTTGGACTTGCCGCGCGGGGTGACGGTAACCGCGTTATCCTCGACGCTGATGGTCACATCGTCGGTGGCGGTGAAGGAACGGGTGCCCTTGGGCCCCTTTACCTCGATCGTCTGCCCGGAGACGCTTGCGCTCACGCCCGAGGGCAGATCGACAGGTTTCTTACCAATTCGAGACATCCTGCCCTCCTCAGAATACGGTGCAGAGCACTTCGCCGCCGACATTGGCCGCGCGCGCATTTGCATCCGACATCACGCCCTTGGACGTGGAGATGATGGAGACCCCGAGGCCGTTGCGCACCTGGGGCAGGTCTTCGACGCCCATATAGACGCGCCGGCCCGGCTTGGAGATGCGCTTGAGCTCGCGGATCACCGGGGTGCCGTCGTGATATTTGAGGCTGATTTCCAGCGCCGGGTGGCCGCGCTCGTCGGTCACCTTTTCGTAGGAGCGGATATAGCCCTCCTCGGCCAGCACGTCGAGCACCCAGGCGCGCAGCTTCGAAGCCGGGGTCATCACCGTGGACTTGCCGCGCAGGCTGGCGTTGCGGATGCGGGTGAGCATGTCACCGATAGGATCGTTCATGTCTCTGCCCTCCCTTACCAGCTCGACTTGACCATGCCGGGGATCTGGCCGGCGGAGCCAAGCTCGCGCAGGGCGATCCGGCTGATCTTGAGCTTGCGATAATAGGCGTGCGGACGCCCGGTCAGCTGGCAGCGGTTGTGCAGCCGGGTCGGCGAGGAATTGCGCGGCAGCTTGGCGAGCTTGAGGCGCGCCTTGAAGCGCTCTTCCATCGGCAGGTCTTCGTTGTTCGCGATTTCCTTGAGCGCGGCGCGCTTGGCGGCATATTTCGCCACCATCCGCTGGCGCTTCTTCTCGCGTTCGATCATTGCTTTCTTGGCCATGTCTTTATTCCTTCCCGCGGATCAGCTGTTGAACGGCATGTTGAAATGCTTCAACAGCGCCTTGGCTTCCGCGTCGGTATTCGCGGTGGTGGTGATGACGATATCCAGCCCCCAGTTCTCGACGATCTTGTCGAAGTCGATCTCCGGGAACACCAGATGCTCCTTCAGGCCCATGGCATAATTGCCGCGCCCGTCGAAGCTCTTGCCGGAAACGCCGCGAAAGTCGCGCACCCGCGGCAGGGCCACGGTGATGAGCCGGTCGAGGAATTCGTACATCCGGTCGCCGCGCAGGGTGACCTTGGCGCCCAGCGGCATGCCCTCGCGCACCCGGAAGCCGGCGATCGACTTCTTGGCCCGGGTGATGACCGCATGCTGGCCGGCGATCAGGGTCAGGTCGGCCTGGGCCGATTTGGCCTTCTTGCTGTCCTTCACCGCCGCGCGACCGCAGCCGATATTCAGCACGATCTTCTCGAGGCGCGGGATCTGCATGTCGTTCTTGTAGCCGAATTCTTCCTTCAGCCTGGCCCGGATCTCATCGGTATAAAGCGCCTTGAGCCGGGGGGTGTAAGAAGCGGTATCAAGCATCGATGGTCTCCCCGGTAGTCTTGGCATAGCGCACCTTGGTGCCGTTTTCGAAGCGGAAGCCCACCCGGGTCGGCTTGCCGTTGCTGTCCAGATAGGCGAGGTTCGAAAGCTGGATCGGCATCGCCTTGGGGATGCGCCCGCCCTGGCTGGTCTGGCTCTGGCGGGTGTGGCGGATGGCGATGTTGAGCCCCTCGACGATCGCCTTGCCCTCCCTGGGCAGGACGCGGATGATCTCGCCGGTCTTGCCCCGGTCCTTGCCGACCAGAACCACGACCTTGTCGCCCTTCTTCAGTTTCGCAGCCATGTCAAAGCACCTCCGGAGCCAGCGAGATGATCTTCATGAAGTTCTTCTGGCGCAGCTCGCGCACCACCGGCCCGAAGATGCGGGTGCCGATGGGCTCGCCCGCGTTGTTCAGGATCACCGCGGCGTTGCGGTCAAAGCGGATGGCGGTGCCGTCTTCGCGCCGCACTTCCTTGGCGGTGCGCACGACGACGGCCTTGCGCACATCGCCCTTCTTGACGCGCCCGCGCGGGATGGCTTCCTTCACCGAAACGACGATGATGTCACCGACGCTTGCATAACGGCGTTTGGAACCACCCAGAACCTTGATGCACTGCACGCGGCGCGCGCCGCTGTTGTCAGCAACATCCAGGTTGGTCTGCATCTGGATCATTTGGTTTCTCCCGACCTTTGGGGACCGGCCTCGCCCGCCCCAGGGTTTCGATCAAACCGGAATGTGTCTTCCGTCTGTCGCGCATGCGCGATCAGGCTTCCAGCACCTCCCAGCGTTTGGTTTTCGATTTCGGCGCGCATTCCTGGATGCGCACGGTGTCGCCCACCTTGAAGGTGTTGTTCGCGTCATGGGCGCGGTATTTCTTGGATTTGCGGATGGTCTTCTTGAGCACCGGATGGGTGAAGCGGCGCTCCACCAGCACGGTCACGGTCTGGTCGTTGGCGTCCGAGGTCACGGTGCCTTGCAGGATACGCTTGGGCATGTCCGGCCTCCTTACGCTTCGCCGGCCGCGGCGGCGGCCATTTCGTTGAGCACGGTCTTGACCCGGGCCGTGTCGCGGCGCACCTGGCGCATCCGCGCGGTGTTTTCCAGAGCCCCGGAAGCCTGCTGGAAGCGCAGGTTGAAGCTCTCCTTCTTCAGCTCCTCAAGCTGCTCGCGCAGCTGATCGGCCGTCTTTTCTCTCAGTTCAGCGGCTTTCATCGCCTGTTCCTCTCATCAACATCACCGGCGGGCCCCCGCCCCTGCCCCCATCGGACAGGCACGACAAAGGTCACCCCGATTCCCGGTGGAGTTCGTGGTGAAGGCTGGCCAATACACGCCCTTGGCCCGCGTGGCAAGCCCTTTGCGCCCGGCAAAGCCGCGATGCGGCAAAAAACATGCGCCCGCGCCCGCGCGCGCTTTTCAATCCCGGCCGATTGGCGCTAGGCTGGAGCGCACGCACAGCGATAACAGAAAGGATATTTCCATGCAGTGCCATGAAGTGGATTATGAAATCTTCGGCGATGACATGCAGGTGGTCGAGGTGGAGCTTGACCCCGGCGAAAAGGTGATCGCCGAGGCCGGCGCGATGAATTATGTCGAGAACGGCATTACCTTTGAGAGCCGCATGGGCGATGGCGCCCAGCCCTCGGGCGGGATCATGAAATCGCTGCTCAACGTGGGCAAGCGGGTGCTGACCGGCGAATCGATCTTTCTCACCCATTTCACCAATGAAGGCCGGGGCAAGCGTCGGGTCGCCTTTGCCGCGCCCTATCCGGGCAAGATCATCCCGGTGGACATGGCCGAAATCGGCGGCGAATTACTGTGCCAGAAAGATGCCTTTCTCTGCGCCGCCTTCGGCACCACCACCGATATCGCCTTTCAGAAGAAGCTCGGAGTCGGCTTCTTCGGCGGCGAGGGCTTCATCCTGCAGCGGCTGAGGGGCGACGGGATGGCCTTCATCCATGTGGGCGGCACCGTGATCCGGCGCGAGCTGGCCGCCGGCGAGACGCTCAGGGTCGATACCGGCTGCCTCGCGGCGATGGATGCCAGCGTGTCCTACGACATCGAGCGCGCGGGCAACCTGAAATCCATGGTGTTCGGCGGCGAGGGGCTGTTTCTCGCCACCCTCACCGGGCCGGGCACGGTGTTCCTGCAAAGCCTGCCGTTCTCGCGTCTCGCCGACCGGATCCTGCGCGCGGCAGGGCCGGGGGGCAGCAAGGGCGAAGGCTCGGTGCTGGGCGGGCTTGGCGACCTGTTCGGCGACGATTGAGCCCCACCGCCGCTGCGGCCACGACAAACCCCCGCCCGGCGGCCCGGACGGGGGTATTCTCGCGCCCCGAATTTTCTGCGAAAATTCGCGCCCGCCTACCAGTCTTCGCGCACCACGGTGCGGGTCTTGACCGGCAGTTTCATCGCCGCAAGGCGCAGGGCTTCGCGGGCCACGTCCTCTTCGACCCCGTCGATCTCGAACATGATCCGCCCCGGCTTGACCTTGGCGGCCCAGAAATCAACCGAGCCCTTGCCCTTGCCCATGCGGACTTCGGTGGGCTTGGAGGTCACCGGGGTATCCGGGAAGATGCGGATCCAGACCCGGCCCTGGCGCTTCATGTGCCGGGTCATGGCACGGCGCGCGGCCTCGATCTGGCGGGCGGTGATCCGGTGCGGCTCGATCGCCTTCAGCCCGAAGGAGCCGAAATTGAGGTCCGATCCGCCCTTGGCCTTGCCGTGGATGCGGCCCTTGTGCATCTTGCGGTACTTGGTGCGTTTGGGTTGCAGCATGTCCTGCCCTCCTTACCGGCGGCCGCCGGCGCCACGCGGGGCCGGGCCTTCCTGGAGTTCTCGTTGACGGCGGTCGCGGGCAGCCGGATCGTGCTCCATGATCTCGCCCCTGAAGATCCACACCTTGATGCCGATGATGCCATAGGCGGTGCTGGCCTGCACCGAGGCATAGTCAATATCGGCGCGCAGGGTGTGCAGCGGCACGCGGCCCTCGCGATACCACTCGGTGCGGGCGATCTCGGCGCCGCCGAGGCGGCCGGCGACATTGACCCGGATCCCCAGCGCGCCCATGCGCATGGCGTTCTGCACCGCGCGCTTCATGGCGCGGCGGAAGCTCACGCGGCGCTCGAGCTGCTGGGCGATGCTCTCGCCCACGAGCTGGGCGTCGAGCTCGGGCTTGCGCACCTCGACGATATTGAGGTGCAGTTCGCTGTCGGTCATGGTCGAGAGCTTGCGGCGCAGCTTCTCGATATCGGCGCCCTTCTTGCCGATGATGACACCGGGGCGCGCGGAGTGGATCGTCACCCGGCACTTCTTGTGCGGGCGCTCGATGATCACCCGGCTGATGCCGGCCTGCTTGTGCTCCTGATTGATGAAATCGCGGATCTTCAGATCTTCGAGCAGCAGGTCGCCATAGTCCTTCGTATCGGCGTACCAGCGGCTGTCCCAGGTGCGGTTCACCTGCAGGCGCATGCCGATCGGATTTACCTTGTTACCCATTAGGCTTGCTCCTCTACCTGACGCACCTTGATGGTGATTTCCGCAAACGGCTTCAGGATCCGGCCGAACCGGCCACGGGCGCGCGGGCGGCCGCGCTTCATGGTCAGGTTCTTGCCGACCCAGGCTTCGGCGACGATCAGCTCGTCCACGTCAAGGCCGTGGTTGTTCTCGGCATTGGCGATGGCCGATTGCAGGCATTTCTTCACGTCGAGCGCGATGCGCTTTTTCGAGAAGGTCAGGTCGGTCAGCGCCTGCTCGACCTTCTTGCCGCGGATCATCTGCGCCACGAGGTTCAGCTTCTGCGGGCTCACGCGCAGCATCCGCGCCTTGGCCATGGCTTCGTTTTCCGCGCAGCGGCGGGGGTTTCTGGTCTTCGACATGCCCTTACCTCCGCTTTGCTTTCTTGTCGGCCGCATGGCCGTAATAGGTGCGGGTCGGCGCATATTCACCGAACTTCTGGCCGATCATCTCCTCGGTGACGCTCACCGGGATATGCTTGCGACCATTGTACACGCCAAAGGTGAGCCCCACGAACTGGGGCAGGATGGTGGAGCGGCGCGACCAGATCTTGATGACCTCGTTGCGGCCCGATTCGCGGGCTTTCTCGGCCTTCTTGAGGACGTAGGAGTCGACAAAAGGCCCTTTCCAGACAGAACGTGCCATGTCTTAACGCCTCTTCTTGCGCGCGTGGCGCGAACGGATGATGAGCTTGCTGGAAGCCTTTTTCTTGTTGCGGGTCTTGGCGCCCTTGGTGGGCTTGCCCCAGGGGGTGACCGGGTGACGGCCGCCCGAGGTGCGGCCCTCGCCGCCGCCATGGGGGTGATCGACCGGGTTCATCACCACGCCGCGCACGCTCGGGCGCTTGCCCTTCCAGCGGTTGCGGCCGGCCTTGCCAAGATTCTGGTTCGAATTGTCCGGGTTCGACACGGCGCCCACGGTGGCCATGCATTCCTGGCGTACCATGCGCAGCTCGCCTGAGCTCAGCCGGATCTGGGCATAGCCGCCGTCGCGGCCCACGAACTGGGCATAGGTGCCCGCCGCGCGCGCGATCTGGCCGCCCTTGCCGGGCTTCATCTCGATATTGTGAACGATGGTGCCGATCGGCATGCCAGAGAACGGCATCGCGTTGCCGGGCTTGATATCGGCCTTGGCCGCGGCGATCACCTGGTCGCCCACCGCGAGGCGCTGGGGCGCGAGGATATAGGCCTGCTCGCCATCCTCGTAGCGGATCAGGGCGATGAAGGCGGTGCGGTTCGGGTCATATTCGATCCGCTCCACGGTCGCCGGGATGTCGCGCTTGCTGCGCTTGAAATCGACGATGCGATAGAGCCGCTTGGCTCCACCGCCCTTGCGACGCATCGTGATCCGCCCGGTATTGTTCCGGCCGCCCTTCCTGGTCAGGCCCTCGGTGAGGGATTTAACCGGACGCCCTTTCCAAAGCTCCGAACGGTCGATCAGCACCAGCCCGCGCTGGCCCGGCGTCGTCGGCTTGTACGACTTGAGTGCCATGCTTTCTGTCTTCCGTTTGCCTTGCGACCCGAGGCGCGCGAGAGGAGTTCCCCCAAGGCTCACCCGGGCCGGGTTTCCATAACATCACCGGCCCCGGAGCGAATCCGGGGCCGACGATGGGCGGGGTATAGCGGGGAAGCCGGGGGCTGTCCATAGCGCGGCGCAGCTTTTCGCCCCCCTCCCCCGCGCACCTTTTCGCTTTTCCGGCAGGGCGCGCAGAAAATACTGGTTTTCCCCCGCCATCTGCGCCATCCTGCGGGCCGGAAAAGGAAGGAACGAAGCAAACGATGCGAAACTCAGCCCTGATCTGGATCGGCGGGCCGCTTTTGCTGGCCGCTTGTGCGACCACCACTGCCAGAGAGACCACGCCCGAAGGCTACATCGCCGAACTGCCCGAAGCGGTGCTGGAAATCGCCGCGCCTTATCAAGATCTGAGCGCGGTACGGATCGATCCGGTGGATGGCTGCTATGTCTACCGCCATGTGGGGGTGGTGGAGACCACTTTCCTGCCGCTGCGCACCCGGGACGGGCGGCCGATCTGCACCCGGGCGCCGGGCACGCCCGCCGGGTAAGCGCCCCGGGCAAGCGCCCCTGTCCCGCACCGTCATGCCCCGCTAACGGCCCTGTCCGTCCGCCCGGTGCCCCGGTCAGCTTTGGGCGGCGATGTAGTTTTCCGGCGGGTAGAGATAGGCGGTCGAGCCCAGTTCCACATGCGGGTAGAGGTCGTTGATATGCGCCATCACCATGCGCACGCAACCGGAGCTTGCCCGCCCGCCGATGGAGCGCGGATGGGGAGAGCCGTGAATGCGCAGGTAGGTGTCGCGATTGCCCACATAGAGGTAGAGCGCGCGCGAGCCGAGCGGATTGGTCGGGCCACCGTCCACCCCGTCGGCATATTGGGCATATTCCGGGTCCCGGGCGATCATGTTCGCAGTCGGGGTCCAGGTGGGCCACTTGGTCTTGCGCCGGATCGTATAGGTGCCCGGCGTATAGAGGTTGCCCCGGGCAATGGCGACGCCGTAGCGCATGGCGGTGCCGTCGTCGCGCACATGGTAGAGGTAGCGCGCCACCGCATCCACATGGATGTCGCCGGGGGTGAGGCCCGGATTGGCCTCGACCACATGGGGCAGCAGGCGCCGGTCCAGCCCCCAGGGATTGGAGGTGAAGGGGTCGTAATTCGGCGGGGTGACCAGCGCATCCCACTCGTCCCATTTCGAACGGTCCGATGTGGGCGCGGCAACGGCAGGACCGGCGATCGGCGCCGAAAACAGGGCGGCGGAGGTGATTACAAAATGGCGGCGGGTCAACATGCAGGCGGTCCTTGGTTGTTGCGGTATCTGCGCTCGGGGCATTCTGGCGCAAAACCGCCGGGAGGATCAAGCCGCGAGGGCGTCACTTCGCTGTTATCAGGCCCTTTTTGCAAAAAGGCCCCGGCCGCGCTCAGCCAGCCGGGGCCTTGTTTTCCTTGTCGCGCCACCGCCTTACAGGCCGGTGGTGACGTCGATCGTGTTGCCTTCTTCCAGCGTCACATAGGCTTTCTTGACATCGCGCCGGCGGCCGGGCTGGCCGCGGAAGCGCTTGGTCTTGCCCTTGGTGATGGTGGTGTTGACCGATTTCACCCTGACGCCGAACAGGGTCTCCACCGCCTGCTTGATCTGCGGCTTGTTGGCCCCCATCGCCACCTCGAACACCACCGTGCCATGCTCGGAAGCCATGGTGGCCTTTTCGGTGATGATCGGCTTGCGGATCACGTCGTAGAGGTCTGCCTTGCTGGTCATTTCAGTCGAGCCTCCAGAGCTTCGACACCCGCCCTGGTGAGCACCAGCGTGTCACGCTTGAGGATGTCATAGACATTGGCGCCGCCCGAGGGGAGCACGTCGAGCCCCTCGATATTGCGCGCGGCGCGGGCGAAATCGGCATTGACCTCGGCACCGTCGATCACCAGCGCCCGCTTCCAGCCAAGCGCCTTCACGGCCCTGGCCACGCTGGCGGTCTTGCCATCGGACTCGGCCGATTCGATCACCACCAGCTCGCCGGCGCGCGCCTTGGCCGAAAGCGCATGGCACAGGCCCAGCTTGCGGAATTTCTTCGGCAGCTTGTGGGCATGGCTGCGCGGGGTCGGCCCCTTGTAGATGCCGCCCTTGCGGAAGATCGGGGCGTTGCGGTCGCCATGACGCGCGCCGCCGGTGCCCTTCTGGCGGTAGATCTTCTTGCCCGAATAGCTGGTTTCGGAGCGGGTCTTGACCTTGTGGGTGCCGGCCTGGGCGCGGGCACGCTGCCAGCGCACCACCCGGTGCAGGATGTCGGCGCGCGGCTCCAGCCCGAACAGGGCCTCGTCGAGCTCGACCGTGCCGGCCTTCTTGCCGTCCAGTTTGATTACATCGAGTTTCATTCTTCAGCGCCTCCTTGCGGGGCCTCTTCAGCCGCGGGCGCGGCGTCTTCGGCACCGGCCGCTTTCCTGATCGCGGCCGGCAGCGGCACGCCCTCGGGGCGCTTGCTCTTGACCGCGTCCTTCACCGTGACCCAGCCGCCCTTGGCGCCGGGCACCGCGCCCTTGATGAACACCAGGCCGCGCTCGGCATCGGTGCGCACCACTTCGAGGTTCTGCGTGGTCACCCGCACGGCCCCCATATGGCCGGCCATCTTCTTGCCCTTGAACACCTTGCCGGGGTCCTGACACTGGCCGGTGGAGCCATGCGAGCGGTGGCTGATCGACACGCCGTGGCTGGCGCGCAGGCCGCCGAAATTGTGCCGCTTCATGCCACCGGCAAAGCCCTTGCCGATCGAGGTGCCGGAAACGTCCACCTTCTGGCCTTCCACGAAATGCTCGGCGGTGATTTCCGCCCCCACTTCGATCAGGTTCTCGGGCGCCACGCGGAACTCGGCCACCTTGCGCTTGGGCGCAACATTGGCGGCGGCGAAATGGCCGCGCATGGCTTTGGAGACCCGCTTGACCCGGGCATTGCCGGCGCCGAGCTGAACGGCGGTGTAGCCGTCCTTTTCAGCGGTCCGCTGGGCCACGACCTGCAGGTTGTCGAGCTGGAGCACGGTGACGGGGATCTGCCTGCCGTCCTCCATGAAAAGCCGGGTCATGCCGACCTTTCTGGCGATGATTCCAGAGCGCATCTGTCTGCCCTCCTCAAACCGAAATCTGCACATCGACACCGGCAGCCAGGTCGAGCTTCATCAGCGCATCCACGGTCTGCGGGGTCGGGTCCACGATGTCGAGCAGCCGCTTGTGGGTGCGGATCTCGAACTGGTCGCGGGATTTCTTGTCGATATGCGGTCCGCGCAGGACCGTGAATTTCTCGATCTTGTTCGGCAGCGGGATCGGCCCGCGCACGGTGGCGCCGGTCCGCTTGGCGGTGTTGACGATCTCGCGGGTGCTGGCATCGAGCACCCGGTAGTCAAACGCCTTCAGCCGAATGCGAATGTTCTGGCTTTGCAGTGCCATGGTTTCACCTTTCGCGGTGTTGGAGTTGATAGGAGGAGTGCCGGCGCGCCCGGCACCCCTCGTCGAACCCGGAAGGGCTTATTCGATGATCTTGCTGACCACGCCGGAGCCGACGGTGCGGCCGCCTTCGCGGATGGCGAAGCGCAGGCCTTCTTCCATGGCGATCGGGGCGATCAGTTCGACTTCGAACTTGAGGTTGTCGCCGGGCATCACCATTTCGGTGCCTTCGGGCAGGTTCACCGTGCCGGTCACGTCGGTGGTGCGGAAGTAGAATTGCGGACGGTAGTTCTTGAAGAACGGGGTGTGGCGGCCGCCCTCTTCCTTGGTCAGGATGTAGACCTCGCATTCGAACCTGGTGTGCGGGGTCACCGAGCCGGGCTTGGCCAGCACCTGGCCGCGCTCCACCGCATTGCGCTCGATGCCGCGCAGCAGCACGCCCACATTGTCGCCCGCCTCGCCGCGATCCAGGAGCTTGCGGAACATCTCGACCCCGGTGCAGGTGGTCTTCTGCGTCTCCTTGATGCCGACGATCTCCACTTCGTCGCCCACGGTGATCACGCCGCGCTCGACACGGCCGGTCACCACCGTGCCGCGCCCGGAGATCGAGAACACGTCCTCGATCGGCAGCAGGAACGGCTGGTCGATGGCGCGCTCGGGCTGCGGGATGTATTCGTCCACCGCTTCCATCAGCTTCTTGATCGACTCCTCGCCGATCTCAGGGTCGCGCCCCTCGAGCGCGGCCAGCGCCGAGCCCGCGATGATCGGGATGTCGTCGCCGGGGAACTCGTATTCGTTCAGAAGCTCGCGCACTTCCATCTCCACGAGCTCCAGAAGCTCCTCGTCGTCCACCTGGTCGACCTTGTTGAGGTAAACCACCAGCGCCGGCACGCCCACCTGGCGGGCCAGCAGGATGTGCTCGCGGGTCTGGGGCATCGGGCCGTCGGCGGCGTTCACCACCAGGATCGCGCCGTCCATCTGCGCGGCACCCGTGATCATGTTCTTCACATAGTCGGCGTGGCCGGGGCAGTCCACATGGGCATAGTGGCGCTTGTCGGTCTCATATTCCACATGCGCGGTCGAAATCGTGATCCCGCGCGCCTTCTCCTCCGGCGCGCCGTCGATCTCGTCATACGCCTTGAATTCGCCAAACTGCTTGGTGATCGCCGCCGTCAGCGTCGTCTTGCCGTGGTCAACGTGACCAATCGTGCCGATGTTAACGTGCGGTTTGGAACGGTCAAACTTTTCCTTAGCCATGGT
>JALWTH010000166.1 GCA_027082975.1 Paracoccaceae bacterium
TCCCCCGCCTCGCCGCGATCGGTGCCCTGACCCTGACCGCCGCCTGCGCCAACAGCCCCGGCTGGAACCGCGAGGCCGGCGCCAGCCTCGACGGTGGCCCCTCCGATGTCGCCGTCAGCCGCAATGCCGGCATCCAGTCCGGCGAAATCTCCTGGGTGATCGACCTGCAAAAGCGCTTCGAGGCCGAAATCCCCTCCACCGTCAATTTCGCCTTCAACTCGGCCCGCCTCGACGAGACCGCCCGCACGATCCTGCGCCAGCAGGCCAACTGGATCCGCCAGTTCCCGGAAGTGCGCTTCAAGGTCTTCGGCCATACCGATGCCGTGGGCAGCGATGCCTACAACAAGCGCCTCGGGATGCGCCGCGCCCGCGCCGTGGTCAACTACCTGGTCAGCCAGGGCGTCAGCCGCCGCCAGCTCCAGGCGGTGGTCTCCTTCGGCGAAACCCAGCCGGTCGTCGTCACCCAGGGCCGCGAACCGCGCAACCGGCGCACGGTCACGGAAGTCACCGGCTTCATGCGCGACAACCCTCTGATCCTGAACGGGAAATACGCCGAAGTGGTGTTCCGCGAATACCTCACCAGCGCCATTCCTCCCTCCGCACTGGGCAGCACGTCCACCGGCACGGGCAGCGATTCCGGCGGCGGCTCCGGCGGCGATTCCGGCGGCGATTCGGGCGGCGGCTGAGCCCCGAACCGGAACTTCTGCGCCGCCTTTCATCTTTCGCCAAATACTCCCGCCGGAGGCCCGATTTTTCTGCGAAAAATCGCATCCCGCCCGCGACGCCGCGCCGCCGATCTTTCGCGGAAACCGTTTCCACCGCGCCGCAAAATCCCCGCCATACGGCCCGGATCGTTCGAGCTTGACGAATAATTACGCCCTTTCAGCCCTAATGTTGCCCAGATTGCCTGCCATTCAGGCCCCACTTGGGAGCAGCAGGTGCGCGCGTTGCGCACCGGGTCCCGGCAAGCGTGACCGATAACAACACACCACGCCAAGGGGCCTGAACGGAAGGACAGAGGAATGAGTAGCGCAGTCGCTCTGCAGCAGGAACCGGCCCCGATCACCGCCTGTACGGTGTCGCGGGACGTGCAGAATTTCGACCTCCTGATCGAGGACATGGAAGCCGAGCTGGGCGAGGCATGGGGCGATCTTTCGATCCGCGACGCCATCGCCTTCTTCAACCAGCCCGACGCCGACGCGCTCGAATTCATCGCCATCGCCATGGACGAGGAGGACGAGGCGGATTTCGGCGAAATCGCCGCGATCATCAAGGCGGCGGTGGAAAAGGGCATCAAGGTTCTGGTCATCGCCGAAGAGGTGAGTCCGATCACCCTGCACCAGCTACTGAAGCTGGGCGCCGAGGAATTCGTCCCCTACCCGCTGCCCGAAGGCGCGCTGCACGACGCCATCGAGCGCATGCACGCCCCGCAAGCCGCCGAGCCGGAAGCCGCGGCCGCCACCGCCGCCGATACCGCCCTCCGGCCCGCCGGCAGCGACCTCGACGGGGTGATCCTGGCGGTGCAGGGCATGGCCGGGGGCACCGGCACCACCACTTTCGCGGTCAACCTCGCCTGGGAGCTGGCCAATATCGACAGCGCCGATCCCGCCCCCTCCCGCGGCTTCCTCAGACGCGCGCGCAAGAGCGAAGACACGTCTCTCCCCCGCGTCTGCATCCTCGATTTCGACCTCCAGGGCGGCTCGGTCTCGACCTATCTCGACCTGCCCCGGCGCGAGGCGGTCTACGAGCTTCTGAGCGATACCGAGAGCATGGACAGCGAGAGCTTCCTGCAGGCGCTGCTCACCTATAACGAGCGCCTGCACGTGCTCACCGCGCCCGCCGACATGCTGCCGCTCGACCTGATCACGCCCGAAGACATCGACCGGGTGCTGGCCATGGCCCGGGCCAATTTCGACTACGTGATCATCGACATGCCGAAAACCGTGGTGATGTGGACCGAAACCGTCCTCACCCAGGCGCATGTCTATTTCTCCACGCTGGAGCTCGACATGCGCTCGGCCCAGAACACGCTGCGCTTCATCCGCGCGCTCAAGAGCGAGGAACTGCCCGTGAACAAGCTGCGCTTCGTGCTCAACCGCGCGCCCAGGCGCAGCGACATGAGCGGGCGCGGCCGGGTGAAGAAAATGGCCGAAAGCCTCGACATCTCGATCGAGGTCCAGCTGCCCGACGGCCAGCGCCAGGTCGCCCAGGCCGGCGATCACGGCCTGCCGCTGGCGCTGGACGCCCCGAAAAATCCGCTGCGCCGCGAGATCCTCGCCCTGGCCCGGTCGGTCCACGAAACGGCGCAGTCCGATACCAGGGCAGAAGCAAGCATCTAGGGGGTAACGCCTTGTTTTCACGATACCGGAAACCTGCCGCGAAGAACAGAAGCGCCGCTGACAAGCCGGCGCTGAAACCGGTCGAAAAGCCGGTCGCACCAGCCGCCGCATCGTCCGCCTCCCCGGCCGCCGCACCCGCCGCCGACCGGCCCCGGGTCTCCCTGCGCAAGCCCGCCCTGGCCGAGGCCCGCCCGGCGCCCGCCGACAAGGAGCGCAAGCGGCGCGAGCGCCTCGCCGAGATCCGCCTCGAGTTGCACAAGGAGCTGCTCGACAACCTCAATCTCGGCGCGCTGGAAACCGCCTCGGAAAAGGAGCTTCGCGAGGAGATCAAGGCGATCACCAGCGAGAAGCTCGAGGAAATGGGCGTGGTGCTCAACCGCGACGAGCGCATCCAGCTCAACCAGGAGCTTTACGACGAGGTGACGGGCCTGGGCCCGATCGAGCCGCTGCTGAAGGACGACAGCGTCAACGACATCCTGATCAACGGGCCCAAGCAGGTCTTCGTCGAGCGCAACGGCAAGCTGGAGCTTACCGACACCACCTTCAAGGACGAGCGCCACCTGCTCAGGATCATCGACAAGATCGTCTCCGCCGTGGGCCGGCGCGTCGATGAATCGAACCCCCATGTGGACGCCCGCCTGCCCGACGGCTCGCGCTTCAATGCCATGGTGCCGCCGATCGCCGTGGACGGCTCGCTGGTCTCGATCCGCAAGTTCAAGAAGGACAAGCTCGGGATCGAAGACCTGATCCGCTTCGGCGCCTTTTCCGAGGAAATGGCCCTCTATCTCGAAGCCGCCGTGGCAACCCGGCTCAATATCATCGTCTCCGGCGGCACCGGCTCGGGCAAGACCACCACGCTCAACGCGCTGTCGAGCTTCATCGACAATTCCGAGCGCATCCTCACCATCGAGGACACCGCCGAACTGCAGCTCCAGCAGACCCATGTGGGGCGCATGGAGAGCCGCCCGCCCAATGTCGAGGGCAAGGGCGCGGTCACCCAGCGCGACTGCCTGAAAAACGCGCTTCGCATGCGCCCCGACCGCATCATCGTCGGCGAGACCCGCGGCGAAGAGGTGATCGACATGCTCCAGGCCATGAATACCGGCCATGACGGCTCGATGACCACGATCCACGCCAATTCGGCGCGCGACGCGGTGAGCCGGCTCGAAAACATGGTCGCCATGGCCGGGATCGAAATGCCGCTCAAGGCCGTGCGCCAGCAGATCGCCAGCGCCGTGCATGTCTTCGTCCAGGCCAGCCGCCTGCAGGACGGCTCGCGCCGCATGGTCTCGATCACCGAGATCACCGGCATGGAAGGCGAGGTAATCTCGATGCAGGAAGTGTTCCGCTACGAGCGTCTCGGCCTTCAGCCCGACGGCAAGATCATCGGCCGCTTCACGGCGACCGGCGTGCGCTCGCATTTCTCCGAGCGCTTCCGCCAATGGGGCTACGAGTTGCCCCACAGCATCTTCGAACCTGTCGCCGCGGAGTAACGCCATGTCCATTTCCGCCGAACCGATCATCTACGGGCTGATCTTCATCGCCGTGCTGGTGCTGGTCGAGGGCATCTACCTCACCGTCTTCGGCAAGTCGATCAGCCTGAATTCGCGCGTCAACCGCCGCCTGGAGATGCTCGACAAGGGGGCGGCGCGCGAACAGGTGATGGAGCAGCTGCGCAAGGAGATGACCCAGCACCTCAAGGCGCGCTCGATCCCGCTCTACTCGATCCTCGCGGCCAAGGCGCAAAAGGCCGCGATCGCCTTTTCGCCCGCGCAGCTCATCGCCATCATGGGCGCGCTCACGGTAACCGCCTATATCGGCCTCACCGTGGGCACCGGGGCTTCGGCCAATGTGCGCATCCCCGTCTCCATCGCCATGGGCATCGGCGCGGTCTATGTCTGGGTCAACAACAAGGCCAAGAAGCGGCTCGCGCTGTTCGAGGAGCAGCTGCCTGACGCGGTGGAACTGATGGTGCGCAGCCTCAGGGTGGGCCACCCGTTCAGCTCCGCGATCCAGATCGTCGCCCGCGAGGTGCCCGACCCGCTGGGCACCGAGATGGGCATGATCGCCGACGAAGCCGCCTATGGGCGCGACGTGGGCGAGGCGCTCAAGGCGCTGGCCGAGCGCATGGACATGCAGGATCTGCGCTTCCTCGCCGTGGCGGTGACCATCCAGCAGACTTCGGGCGGCAACCTCGCCGAGATCCTCGACGGGCTGGCCAAGGTGATCCGCGCCCGCTTCAAGCTCTTCCGCCGCGTCAAGGCGATCACCGCCGAGGCCAAGTGGTCGGGCACCTTCCTCTCCGGCTTCCCGCTCGCCGCCCTGGTGATGATCAACGTGATCCAGCCCAATTACTACGACGAAGTCAGGGATACCGCCGCCTTCATCCCCGCCTGCCTGGTGGTGGCCGGCTTCCTCGTCGCCAACATCTTCGTGATGAAGGCGCTGGTGAACATCAAGGTCTAGAGGAAGAGGAGGCGCGCCATGAATGCCCTGATGTCCCTGCTGACCGACCTGCTCGGCCCCATGGGCCCGCTCTACGCGCTGGGCGGGCTCGGCATCCTGCTGGTCATCGCCACCCTGCCCTTCCTGCTCAGACGCCCGGCCGACCCGCTGGACCGGCTGAAAAAGGCGCGCGAAAGCAGCCTCGGCGAGGCCCGCGGCAAACAGGCCCTGCGCATGGCCGAAAAGCACGACAAGCTGGAGAAATTCTCCAACTTCCTCGAGCCCCAGGACGAAGAAGAATATTCCGCGATCCGCCTGAAGCTGCTGCAGGCCGGCTACAAGAGCAAGAACGCGGTGCGCATGTTCCACTTCGCCCAGTTCGCCTTGGGCCTCGGCCTGCTCACGCTGGGGCTGTTCTATACGCTGGTGCTCCAGGGCAGCAGCGACGCGCCGGTATCGACCCAGAAGATGATCCTCACCATCCTGATCCCCGGCGTGATCGGCTACATGGCGCCGAAATACTGGGTCACGCGCCGCGTCGAGGAGCGCAAGGAACAGATCGTCAACGGCTTTCCCGACGCGCTCGACATGATGCTGGTCTGCGTCGAGGCCGGCCAGTCCCTGGACCAGTCGATCCTGCGCGTGGCCACCGAGATCCGCGCCGGTTTCCCGGCGCTGGCCGACGAATTCATGATCGTCTCCCAGGAGATGAAAGCCGGCAAGGACCGCGTCCAGGTGCTGCGCGACATGGCCGAACGCGCCGGCGTACCCGACGTGTCCTCCTTCGTCACCGTGCTGATCCAGTCGGCCACCTTCGGCACCTCGATCGCCGAGGCGCTCCGGGTGTTCTCCGCCGAAATGCGCGACAAGCGGGTGATGCGCGCCGAGGAAAAGGCCAACACGCTTCCCACCAAGATGACGCTGGCCACCATGATGCTCACCGTGCCGCCGCTCCTGATCATCCTGATCGGCCCCTCGGTCTACGGAATCTACGTCCTGCTCAGCTCCACCAAGTTCTGACCCTTTCATCTTTCCAGCAAATACTCCCGCCGGAGGCCCGATTTTTCTGCGAAAAATCGCCGCCCCGCCAGCAGGCGCCGATATTGCCGCAGGCCCCGGCAGCCGGTAGAAGGGGGCGAGACCCCATGCACAGGCATATGATGCGCACCGCCCTGCCCTTTCTGCTGTCGCTCCTGCTGGCCGCCTGCACCGGCCAGCCCGGCCCCTACCCCCCCGGCCCGCGCCCCGGCGCCGAGAGCGTCGACGGGCTGATCGTCGGCCACCGGCTGATGGCCGCCGGCGAATACC
>JALWTH010000167.1 GCA_027082975.1 Paracoccaceae bacterium
CGAAGAACAGGATCGAAATGAGCGTGCACATCAGCACGATCGCCACATATTCGCCGATCATGTAGAGCAGGAACGGGGTCGAGGAATATTCGACCTGATAGCCGGCCACCAGTTCGCTTTCCGCCTGCGGCAGGTCGAAGGGCGGGCGGTTGGTCTCCGCGAGCGCCGAGATCAGGAACAGAAACACCATCGGGAAATGCGGCAGCCAGTACCAGTTGAGCAGGCCGCCGGGCCCGTCCTGCGCGCGCACGATATCGCCGAAATTCATGCTCCCGGTGGAGAGGATGATGCCGATGATGATGAGGCCGATGGAGACTTCGTAGGAGATCATCTGCGCCGCCGAGCGCAGGCTGCCGAGGAAGGGATATTTGGAGTTCGACGCCCAGCCGCCCATGATGATGCCGTATACCTCGAAGCTGGAGACCGCAAAGACGAACAGGATCGCCACATTGATATCGGCCAGCACCCAGCCGTCATTGAACGGCACCACCGCCCAGGCGGTCACCGCCATCACCAGCGAGATCATCGGCGCCAGCAGAAAGACCGCCCGATCCGCCCCGTCGGGGATGACGATCTCCTTGACCACATATTTGATGAAGTCGGCGAAGCTCTGCAGCAGGCCGAAGGCGCCGACCACGTTGGGCCCCTTGCGCATCTGCACCGCCGCCCAGATCTTGCGGTCGCCCCAGAGCAGGAAGGCCAGCGCCACCAAGAGCGGCACCAGGATCAGCAGCCCCTGGCCCAGGATCAGGAGCGCGATGCCCAGATTTGTCGTTGTGAAGAACTCGATCATCTGTCCATGTCCTCAGACCGTGGGTATCCCGTTTTCGATGCAGTTCTGCACCGTGATTTCCGCGTCGATATTGCGCAGCCCCTCGGGGATCGAGGCGGATATGACATAGCCCGCATCGCCGTACCAGACGCCATTGCGCTTTCGCACCTCGGTGCGCACATGGCGGGCGAAGCCGTAGCCGCGAATGAGCGCGTATTGCGCCGCCACGCATTCGCCATAGGCGGCCACGTCCTCGCGGTCGCGCGCGCCCTTCATGGCCACGAGGAAGGACACCAGATCATCCTCCAGCAGCCGGGTCTGCGTGCCCAGATATTCGGGCGCAAAGGGCTGCGCCTCGCCCCCCGCCACCGGCGCCTCGCAGGCCGCCAGCGCCGCAAGACCCAGGGCCGGGCCGAAGGTTATGCGCGAAATCCGCCTCACTCCGCCGCTACCTTCTGGCCGCGCGCCTTTTCGAGCGCCGCCAGTTCAGCCATCACGGCGGAGGCGCGCGCGATCGGGTTGGTCAGGTAGAAGTCATTGATTGCATTGCGGAAAGTGGCCTTGGCCGCGGGCTTCTTGCGGCTATTGACCGGCCGCCACTCATTGGCCGGCACCGCGTCCACCTCGCCCAGATGCGGCACCGCCGCGACCATGGCCGCGCGCAGGGCCGCCTGGCTGTCCCAGGGCTGGGGCGCACCCAGCGCGCCCGAAAGCGCGCGCAGGATGGCCCAGTTTTCCCTGGCCTCGCCCGGCGGGAAGGCGGCGCGGCGGGCAAGCTGCGGCCGGCCCTCGGTATTGACGAACAGCCCGTCCTCCTCGGTCCAGGCCGCGCCGGGCAGGATCACGTCGGCGCGGTGCGCGCCCCGGTCGCCGTGGCTGCCCTGGTAGATCACGAAGGGGCCGGCCTCGATGTCGATCTCATCCGCGCCCATGTTGAAGATCACGTCGGCCCCCTCGGTCGCCGCCGCCATGCCGCCCTCGCAGACCGCGCCCACATCCATCGCGCCCACGCGCCCGGCCGCCGTGTGCAGGACCATGAACTTGCTGTCGGTCAGTTCCGCGACCTTCATCGCCGCCGCCAGCACCGCTTCGCCGTCTGCCTCGTTGATCGCGCCCTGGCCGATGACGATGACCGAGGGCACTTCCAGCACCCGCTTGTAGTCGATCTCGAGCAGTTTCAGCAGGTCGGCGCGGCTGTCGCCCATGTAAGCGACATCATAGGTGAGGTCCACATTCTCGCCGATCAGGCCGATCTCGGCCCCCCTGAGCCAGGCCTTGCGGATGCGGGCATTGAGCACCGGGGCTTCCTCGCGCGGATTGGTGCCGATCAGCTGGATCATCCGCGCGTTTTCAAGGTCTTCGATGCTAGCCGTGCCCACATAGGCGGAGCGGTTGCCCGCCGGCAGCGCGGCGCGGTCCACGCGGCATTCGACGGCCCCGCCGAGCCCCTCGATCAGGTGCTTGAGCGAGAATGCCGCCTCGGTGGAAGCGAGATCGCCGATCAGCCCCGCGACCTTCTTGGCCACCTTCAGCGCCTCGGCCGCGCGCGCAAGCGCCGCGTCCCAGGAGGCCGGGCGCAGGCGGCCGTTTTCGCGGATATAGGGCCTGTCGAGGCGCTGGCGGGCGAGCCCGTCCCAGACGAAGCGGCTCTTGTCGCTGAGCCATTCCTCGTTCACCCCGTCGTGATTGACCGGCAGGATGCGCATCACCCGCCGGCCCTTGGTATCGACGCGGATATTGGAGCCGAGCGCGTCCATCACGTCGATGCTCTCGGTCTTGGTCAGCTCCCAGGGGCGCGCGGTAAAGGCATAGGGCTTGCTGGTCAGCGCGCCCACCGGGCACAGGTCGATGATATTGCCCTGCAGGTTCGACGGGATCAGCGCGCCCATATAGGTGGTGATCTCCGCATCCTCGCCGCGCCCGGTCTGGCCCATCACGCTCACGCCCGCCACCTCGGTGGTGAAGCGCACGCAGCGGGTGCAGGAGATGCAGCGGGTCATCTGGGTCGAGACCAGCGGGCCGAGGTCGAGATCCTCGACCGTGCGCTTGGGCTCGCGGAAGCGGCTGGCGGAGATGCCATAGGCCATGGCCTGATCCTGCAGGTCGCATTCGCCGCCCTGATCGCAGATCGGGCAATCGAGCGGGTGGTTGATGAGGATGAATTCCAGCACCCCCTCGCGGGCCTTCCTGACCATCGGCGTATTGGTCCTGACCACCGGCGGCTGGCCCTCGGGGCCCGGGCGCAGGTCGCGCACCTGCATGGCGCAGGAAGCCGCCGGCTTGGGCGGGCCGCCCACCACCTCGACCAGACACATGCGGCAATTGCCGGCAATGGACAGGCGCTCGTGATAGCAGAAGCGCGGGATCTCCACCCCGGCCTCCTCGCAGGCCTGCAGGATGGTCATGGCCCCGTCCACCTCGATCACGCGCCCGTCAATCTCGATCTTTCTCAGGTCGCTCATCTGGTACCCTTCGCCCTTCCTTGCCGGCCGCCCCCGGCGGCCCGTTTTCTCAGCCCCTCCGGCCCCTAGCCGCCCTTCAGCATCGAGCCGACATAGGTCTCCTGTTCCATTTCCCTGCGGCCCACTTCGCAGAAGCTCTGCGCATCGCCCTCCCTGGCGCCCTTTTCCAGCAGGCGCTCGGTGGCCAGGGCGCGGAAGCGGGCCTGTTCGTCCTTGTCGTTGACATAGGTTTCGATCTCGTCGCTCGTGTATCCGAGCCCCTTTGCATGGCGCGAAAGGCTCAGCGCGTAGCCCACCATCCTGAGCCGGCGCAGGCGGATCGTGGGGCATTGTTCGTCGATGATATAGGCCATGGAAGCGCCCAGAAGCTCGCGCTGCACCCGCTCGTCGGCGCGCATCGCGCTCCAGTCGGTGGCCGGGGCAGAGGCCGTCGCCGCCGCGCCCGCCGCGACAAGGGCCGCGGCACCGAGCAGGCATGTCATTGTTTTCGGCATGATCTTCTCCTTTGCTGATGCAAGGGAGAAGGGCGCGCGCGCCCCTGTCATGCAATAACCGGCGCGTGGCAGGGGACGGGATGCGCCCCTCCTTGCCGGTTTGCCGCTGGATATGCGCGAAACCATGCCGACCGCCCCTATTGCGCCGCCACCCGGCTGCCCGCCTTGCGGGCGCGGATGCGCTCTTCGATCTCGTCGCGGAAATGGCGGATGAGGCCCTGGATCGGCCAGGCCGCCGCATCGCCCAGGGCGCAGATCGTGTGGCCCTCGACCTGCCTGGTCACGTCCCAGAGCATGTCGATTTCCTCGATCTCCGCGTCCCCCGTCACCAGGCGCTCCATCACCCGCATCATCCAGCCGGTGCCCTCGCGACACGGCGTGCACTGGCCGCAGCTTTCATGCTTGTAGAACTTGCTCAGCCGCCAGATCGCCGCGATCACGTCCACGCTCTTGTCCATCACGATCACGGCGGCCGTGCCCAGCCCCGAGCGCTGCTCGCGCAGCCAGTCGAAATCCATGATCGCGTCTTCTTCCATCACCTTGCCCGGCAGCAGCGGCACCGAGGAGCCGCCGGGGATCACCGCCTTGAGATTGTCCCAGCCGCCGCGGATGCCGCCGCAATGGCGCTCGATCAGCTCCTTGAAGGGGATCGACATTTCCTCTTCCACCACGCAGGGGTTGTTCACATGGCCGGAAATGGCAAAGAGCTTGGTGCCGGCATTGTTGGGCCGGCCGAAAGAGGCGAACCAGTCGCCCCCCCGGCGCAGGATGGTGGGCACCACGGCGATGGATTCCACGTTGTTGACCGTGGTCGGGCAGCCATAAAGCCCGGCGCCGGCGGGAAAGGGCGGCTTCATGCGCGGCATGCCCTTCTTGCCTTCGAGGCTTTCGAGCATGGCCGTTTCCTCGCCGCAGATATAGGCGCCGGCGCCGTGGGTGAGGTAGAGGTCGAAATCCCAGCCGGATTTGGCGGCATTGCGCCCCAGAAGCCCCGCATCATAGGCCTCGTCAATGGCCGCCTGCAGCGCCTCGCGCTCGCGGATATATTCGCCGCGAATGTAGATATAGGCCGCGTGCGCGCCCATGGCGAAGGAAGCGATCAGCGCGCCCTCGATCAGCGTATGCGGATCGTGGCGCATGATCTCGCGGTCCTTGCAGGTGCCGGGCTCGGATTCGTCGGCATTGATGACGAGATAGGCGGGCCGGCCGTCGCTCTCCTTTGGCATGAAGGACCATTTCAGCCCGGTGGGAAAGCCCGCGCCGCCGCGCCCGCGCAGGCCGGAGGCCTTCATCTCGTTGATGATCCAGTCGCGGCCCTTCCTGATGATGGCGGCGGTGCCGTCCCAATGGCCGCGCGCGCGCGCGCCGGCGAGGCTGCGCTCGTGCATGCCGTAGAGATTGGTAAAGATCCGGTCCTGATCCTTCAGCATCGCGTTCTTCCTTCCTCAGCCTTTCGGGCCTTCGTTCCTTTGCGCCCGCCACAGGCGGGCCAGGGTGATCAGGGCGAAGACGAACCCCGCCAGGGCGATCAGGTCCATCAGGGCGCGGATGCGCGTGCTCCAGTCCAGCTTTTCGCCGGCCCAGGTGGCGCCGATCCAGAATAGGCCGGTGGCGGCGATGGTGAGCGCCACCATCCGGCCATCGGGTCCCTTCTTTTGTTGCGGATCGGTTGCCATCCCCTGCATCCCTCCGGCGTCAGTAGACGTCGCCCTTCTTTACCTTGCTGGAAAACTCCGTGGCGCCGCCCTCGGCGAGGATTTTCGCCTGTTTCACCCATTCGTCGCGGCTGACCCGGCCCTTGAAGCCCTTGAGATTGTCGTCCATCCAGGCGATTTCGGCCGCGCCCCAGCCGGCGATCTGGCTGAACTTGTAGATGCCCAGCGAATGCAGCAGCTGTTCGAGCTTGGGGCCGACGCCCTTGATCATCTTGAGGTCGTCGGCCTCGCCCTCGGCCGGGGCCTCCATGGCGGCGGGGCGGCTGGCGGGGCCGGAGGCCGCGGCCTTCTCGGCTTCGGCAGAAGCAGCGGCCTTTGCCTCGGCTTCGGCGACAGCCTTTTCGGCCTCGGCCTGCGCTGCGGCGACCCGCTCGGCCTCGGCGGCGGCTTCGGCCGCGGCCTTTGCCTTTGCTTCGGACTCGGCCTCGGCGGCGGCGCGTTCCTGTTCGGCCTTTTCGGCGGCTGCCTTTTCGGCGGCTGCAGCTTTCGCAGCCTTCTCGGCCTTCTCGGCATCCGCCGCCTTCTCGGCATCCGCCGCCTTCTCGGCTTCTGCTGCTGCCGCCTTCTCGGCCTTGGCTGCGGCGCGCTCGGCCTCGTATGCCTTGCGCTCGGCGCTGCGCTTGGCGGCCATGGCCGCGTAGCCGCCCTCGGTCTCCTCGACCGCGCGGCAGAAGATCGCCTGCAGCAGCAGCGCCACGGCGACCAGCACCACCAGGGCGACGATCAGGGCGAGGATGAAGCTCGTCTCCCATCGCCCGCGCAGGATCAGGTAGGCGGCAAAGCCCAGTAGCGCCCCGGCAATCCAGCTCATTCCCTTGCAGGAAAAGAGTCCCTTGGTTTCTTCATTCATGGTACCACTCCCCGTTGTTTGTGTGGCTTTCACGCAGACAGGCGAAACTGCCCTTTTCGGGCCGGTTTATTATGTGTTTCATCTGCCTCATACGAACCTCCGGCGTCAGTAGACGCCGCCTTTCTTCACCTTGCTGGCAAATTCGGTGGTGCCGCCCTCGGCCAGGATCTTCGCTTGCCTGACCCATTCGTCGCGGCTGACACGGCCCTTGAAGCCCTTGAGATTGTCATCCATCCAGGCGATTTCGGCCGCGCCCCAGCCGGCGATCTGATCGAAATGGTAGATGCCCAGCGAATGCAGCAGCTGTTCGAGCTTGGGGCCGACGCCCTTGATCATCTTGAGATCGTCGGCGCCGCCCGCGCGCGGGGCCTCGAGCGCCTCGGGGCGGGTGGCGGTGGCGGCGGTGGCGGCTTCGGGCCTGGCAGCCTTTTTCGCAGCCTTTTTCGGCGCGGCCTTGGCGGCGGGCCTGGCCTTCGCCTTCGCGCTGGCTCCCTTGCCCGGGCCATCGCGCCACGGGGCGCTCAGCGGCACCTCGCTGCCATCGATCCGCTTGATCGTGTCGCCGAGATCCACCGCCCGCTGGACGCTGGCATTGTACTGGGTGCGCCCGCTTTCGTGCTCGGTGAGCGTGGTCAGCCCGGCGAGCGGCTCGGCGGCATAGCGGCCGTTCTGCGGCCCCGGCACCGGCACCCGGCCGGCATCGAATTCGTCGAGCAGGGCGATGAAGGCCTCCGGCGTCAGGTCCTCGTAGTAATCCTTGCCGATCTGGGCCATGGGCGCATTGGCGCAGGCGCCGAGGCACTCGACCTCTTCCCAGGAAAAGCGCCCGTCGGGCGAAAGCGTGTGGGGCGTGGGGGCGATGCGCTCCTTGCAGATCGCGATCAGGTCGGGCGCGCCGCTGATCATGCAGGAAAGCGTGCCGCAGATCTGGAAATGGGCGACCGAGCCCACGGGCCTGAGCTGGAACATGAAGTAAAACGTCGCCACTTCCAGCGCGCGGATGTAATCCATGCCCAGCATGTCGGCGACGTATTCGATCGCCGGGCGGGTCAGCCAGCCCTCCTGCTCCTGGGCGCGCCAGAGGAGCGCGATCACCGCGCTGGCCTCACGGCCCTCGGGATACTTGCTGATCTGGGCTTCGGCCCAGGCCCGGTTTTCCGGGGTAAAGGCAAAGCTCTCCGGTTGTTCGCGGTAGAGGCGGCGCAGCATGTCAGTTCGCTCCCCGGATTGCCCCGCGGCGGGCAGCGCGCCCGCGCAGGAAGGCCTCAGCCATTGTCATCATCATCGTCTTCGTCATCTTCACCACCGTCGCCGCTGCCGGGGCACTGGTCGTTTTCCATGCCGAGGCCCGGCATGCCCGGGGTGTAGATCATCTCGCCGGTGGCGACCATGTATTCCACCAGCGCCCCGAGCTTGTCTTCGTCAAAGCCGGTGGCCTCTTCTACCGAAGTGGCCTGCGCATCCTCACGGATTTCGCAGCCCGCCGCCACCACCGCGGCGCGGAAGCTCTCCACATCCGCTTCGCTCACCCCTTCGGGCAGGCTCTGGGCGGCGAGCGCCCCCGGCAGGAACAGGAAGGCCGCCAGGGCCGGGGCGGCGGTTGCCCGTGTCAGGAGAGAAAACGTCATGATACGACCTCGTTTGCTTGGGAAACATATACGGCCCAGCAGGCCATCACGGCGCTGGACCCTGCCGAAACAAGATGCTTGTGAAAGCTCCGGCCCGCCTTGCGATAGATCAGGGCGTCCCACAGGGGAGCGACGCTATTGACCGCAAAGGCATAGGCGATCCACAGGGGATCGCGCGAGGCCAGAGCGCCGCCCATGAACATGAAGATCACGAAATAGCGGTTGACCATCACCCGGGGCAGTTGCTCGGCGCGGTGGCTGGTCAGGGCAAGCCCCGCTTCGCTGTCGCGCCAGAAGACCCAGGCCAGCGCCACCACGCTCAGGACCATCGCCCAGCCGAGCAGCAGCAGGGAGAGCGGCAGGCCGCTCATCGGTCGATCTCCCCGAACACCACGTCGAGCGAGCCGATCAGCGCCGCCACGTCGGCGAGCTGGTGGCCCCGGGCGATATGGTCGAGCGCCTGCAGGCTCAGATAGCCCGGGGCGCGGATCTTGGCGCGGTAGGGCCTGTTGGTGCCATCGCTCACGAGATAGACGCCGAACTCCCCCTTGGGCGCCTCGGCGCAGGCATAGACCTCGCCGGCGGGCACGCGGAAGCCCTCGGTATAGAGCTTGAAATGGTGGATCAGCGCTTCCATCGAGCTTTTCATCTCGCCGCGGCGCGGGGGCGCGAGCTTGCCGCGCGCGAGCACGTCGCCCTGGCCTTCGGGGGCGCGCAGCTTGGCGGTGGCCTGCCGCATGATCTTCACGCTCTGGCGCATCTCCTCCATGCGCACCAGGTAGCGATCGTAGCAATCGCCATGCTTGCCCACGGGGATCTCGAAGTCGAATTCGTCATAAAGCTCATAGGGTTGCGAACGCCGCAGGTCCCAGGCAAGCCCCGATCCGCGCGCCATCACCCCGGAAAAGCCCCAGTCGAGGATGTCCTTTTCGCTGACCACGCCGATATCGACGTTGCGCTGCTTGAAGATGCGGTTTTCGGTCAGGAGCCCGTCGAGATCGTCGAGAAACTTCGGAAACTGCTCGCACCAGGCGTCGATGTCGTCGAGAAGCTCCGGCGGCAGGTCCTGATGCACGCCGCCGGGGCGGAAATAGGCCGCATGCAGCCGCGCGCCGGAAGCGCGCTCGTAGAACTCCATCAGCAGCTCGCGCTGCTCGAAGCCCCAGACCGGCGGGGTCAGCGCGCCCACGTCGAGCGCCTGGGTGGTGACGTTCAGCAGGTGGTTGAGGATGCGGCCGATCTCCAGATACAGCACCCGGATGAGGCTGGCGCGGCGCGGCACCTCGATGCCGGTCGCCTTTTCGATCGCCAGGCACCATACATGCTCCTGATTCATCGTGCCCACATAATCGAGCCGGTCGAAATAGGGCAGGCATTGCAGATAGGTGCGGCTTTCCATCAGCTTCTCGGTGCCGCGATGCAAAAGGCCGATATGCGGGTCGGCCCGCTCGACGATCTCGCCGTCAAGCTCCAGCACCAGGCGCAACACCCCGTGCGCGGCCGGGTGCTGGGGGCCGAAATTGAGGGTGAAATTGCGAATGCGCTGTTCGTCGCCCAGCCGCTCGCCGCTCATGTCCCTGGCCCCGTCCATCATGCCCTCACCATCCTGTCCGCCCACTGATCCGGCAAAGTGCCCAGCAGGTCTTCCACATAGTCATATTGCGGGCGCAGCGTTGCCAGCACCTCGCTCTGGCGCGGCATCTCGAGCCCCCTGGCCTGGCCGCCATGCACCACCCGCTCAAACTGCGCCGGCGCCGGGGCGAGGCCCAGAAAGGCGCAGAGCCGCTCGATCGCGGCCGGCGTGAACAGGCGCTCGTAGAATTCCAGATGCACCGCCTTGCGCGGCACCGCCCCGAGCAGCCGCTTCAGCGTCGCGGCATAATCCGAACGCTCGGCCAGGTTGCGGTTGTCGCCGGCCAGATACCGGTCCACCTCCCGCGCAAGCGCCTCGCTGCCGCGCCCGCCGGCATTCATCCGCACATTCGACCACAGCCGCGCCAGCGGATCGCGCATCAGAAAGATGAAGCGCACCCTTTGCGCCAGCCCCGCCATATGCGCAAAGACCTTCTCCGGCAGCAGCGCATAGGCCGGGGTGAAGTCGCCGATGGCGCGCGCCCCCGCCTGCCCCTGCCCCAGATATTTCAGATAGGCCGCGTCGATGGCGCGCCGGCCGTCAAACAGGCCCAGCCATTCCTCCAGATCGGCGATCACCCCGGGCAGAAAACCATTGCCCGCCTGCCCCCCCTTGCGGGCAAGGCGGGCGCGGTACTGGTCGAGCTTGCGGCGCATCTGGCGCAGATGCCAGTCGCTGCCGGTATCGAGGGTATCGAAATAGTGCAGTTCCTTGAGCCGGCGCAGGCGCACCTGCGGATGGCCGCGCAGGTAATCGTGCAGCCACGAAGTGCCCGACTTGGCCGCGCCGATGCAGAATATGAGGCTCTGCCCGCCCATCTCAGCCTTCGGCCCCCTCTGCCTTTTCATCGCCCGGCAGCACGTATTTCGCGCCCTCCCACGGGCTCATGAAATCGAACTGGCGGTAATCCTGCGTGAGCTTCACCGGCTCGTAGACCACCCGCTTTTCGACCTCGTCATAACGCAGCTCCACATAGCCGGTGGTGGGAAAGTCCTTGAGCAGCGGATGGCCCTGAAAGCCGTAATCGGTGAGCAGGCGGCGCAGGTCCGGGTGGCCGGTGAAGACGATACCGAACATGTCGAACACCTCGCGCTCGAACCAGCCCGCCGAGGGGTGAATGGCGGTGATCGAGCCCATCGTCTCGCCCTCGCGCAGGCGCACCTTCAGGCGAATGCGGTGATTCTGATACATCGACAGCAGGTGATAGACCACGTCGAAGCGCTCTTCGCGCCCGGGCCAGTCCACCGCGGTGATGTCCACCAGGGTCGAGAACCGGCAGGCGCGGTCGACCTTGAGAAACTCCACCAGCTCCGGCAGGCAGGAAGGCGTGCTGAGCACCGTCAGCTCGCCGCGGGCAATCGTCGTCTCGACCACGCAGCCGGGCCGCTTCGCCTCGATCAGCCGGGCCAGTTCCTGCATCTCTGCGCTCGCTTCTGCGCTCATGGCTTACCTCACGATCGTGCCGGTGCGGCGGATCTTGCGCTGCAGCTGCAGCAGCCCGTAGAGCAGCGCCTCGGCGGTGGGCGGGCAGCCGGGCACGTAGAGGTCCACCGGCACGATCCGGTCCACCCCGCGCAACACCGAATAGGAATAGTGATAATAGCCCCCGCCATTGGCGCAGGAGCCCATCGACAGCACATAGCGCGGCTCGGGCATCTGGTCGTAGACCTTCCTGAGCGCGGGCGCCATCTTGTTGGTCACGGTGCCGGCGACGATCATCAGGTCGGACTGGCGCGGCGAGGCGCGCGGCGCGGTGCCGAAGCGCTCCACGTCATAGCGCGGCATCGCCACATGCATCATCTCCACCGCGCAGCAGGCCAGCCCGAAGGTCATCCAGTGCAGGCTGCCGGTGCGGGCCCAGTTGATGATCTCGTCGGTACTGGTGAGCAGAAAGCCCTTGTCGGCCAGGTGGTCGGCCATCTCGCGGGCCTGCACCTCGCGGTCGGCCCCGGCGGTATTGGCGCCCGCCTGCACCTTGCCCGCACTCACTCCCATTCCAGCGCCCCCTTCTTCCACTCATAGGCAAAGCCGATGGTCAGCACCGCCAGAAACACCATCATCGACCAGAAGCCGACCATTCCCACATCCCTGAACGCCACCGCCCAGGGGAACAGAAAGGCAATCTCCAGGTCGAAGATGATGAACAGGATCGACACCAGGTAAAACCGCACGTCGAACTTCATCCGCGCATCGTCAAAGGCGTTGAAGCCGCATTCATAGGCGCTGTTCTTTTCCGCATCCGGGTTGGAGCGCGCCAGGATCGCCGCGGCGAGGATGAAAACAAGGCCCAGCGCAACCGCCAGGCCGGCAAAGATGATGATGGGGAGATATTCCCTGAGCAGCTCTTCCACGTTGGCTCCTTTCATGCCGCCGATCATGCCTCGGGGGCGCACCTGCGGGGCGCATCAGACCGGCGCTTGCCCGGCTCCTGAGGCGGTTTACCCCCGCGCTCGGGCAGGGTCAACAGAACCGGCAACGTATTCGGAAATTTGTATATTTCTTTTCGCTGCGGCGCAGAAAGACGGCGCCGGATTTTATCGCGTGGTTTCCGTATCTTACCGGAACGCCCCCGGCTCACTCCGCCCATGCCGCCCTGCGGCGTTCGAAAAAGGCGGCGAGCCCCTCGCCGGCCTCGGCGCTTTCCCAGCGGCGCACCAGGGCGTCAATGGTCATGTCGATGCGTGAGTCGTCGATAACCGGGCCGAGCCGGTGCAACAGCGCCTTGGCCTCGGCCACGGCGCCCGGGGCGCAGGCGAGATAGGGGGCGATTTCCGCCTCCACCGCCGCGTCAAGCTCTGCGGGGGCCACGGCGCGGGCGAGCAGGCCCAGCGCCACCGCCTCTTCGGCGCCAAACAGGCGCGCCGACATGAATACCCGCCGCGCCGCCGCCGCCCCCATCCGCGCCACCACATAGGGGCCGATCGTGGCCGGGATCAGGCCGAGGCGGGTCTCTGTCAGGCCGAATCGCGCGCCGCTGACGCCGATTGCCACGTCGCAGACGCTCATCATGCCAATGCCGCCGCCAAAGGCCTGCCCCTGCACCTTTCCGATCAGCGGTTTCGGCAATTGGTTCAAGGCCTTGAGCATAAGGGCGAGCTTCTTCGCCTCGGCCGCGCGCGCCGCCCCGTCCGCGGCCATCTGCGCGCGCATCCAGCCCAGATCGCCCCCGGCGCAGAAGCTCTTGCCGGCCCCGGTCAGCACCACCACGCGTACCGATTCGTCCTCGCCCAGCGCCTGCGCCGCCTCGGTCAACTCGCCGATCATCCGCGAGGAAAGCGCATTGTGCTTCTCGGGCCGCTGCAAGGTGAGCGTGGCGACCCCGCGCGCGTCCCTGTCGATGCCGATGGTCTCATACATGGCTCTTTCCTCCCTGCCCTGCCGACTCACCCCTCGCGCAACGAGCGCGCCATTTCTGCGGCCTTTTCAAGCACTTCACGGTCAAGCCCGGTCTCGTATCCCAGCGCCTCAACATGGCGGAGCACCCGGCCCGTCGCCACATTGCCCGCCGCCCCCGGCGCATAGGGGCAGCCGCCCAAGCCCCCGATCGCCGCATCAAACACCCGGATCCCCTTCTCCAGCGCCACGGTGATGTTGTCGAGCGCCCGGCCCGCCGTGTCGTGAAAATGCCCGGCCAGATGCGCCGCGTCGGCCACTTCCAATACGCTTTCGAGCATCCGCGCGGTCTTTTCCGGGGTGGCCTGGCCGATCGTGTCGCCAAGGCTCACCTCGTAGCAGCCCATGGCCAGCAGGCGCGCGACCACCGCGGCCACCGATTCCGGCGCCACGGCGCCATCATAGGGGCAATCGGTGACGCAGGAGACATAGCCGCGAACTTTCATTTTTCGAACATTTGCGGCCTCCATCACCGCTTCAAACCGCTCAAGGCTTTCATTTATCGAACAATTGATATTGGCCTTGCTGAAGCCCTCGCTGGCCGAGCCGAATATCGCCACCTCGTCTGCCCCGGCCGCCATCGCCCGCTCGAAGCCCTTGAGGTTCGGGGTCAGCGCCGCATAAGAGACACCGGGCGCGCGGGTGATCCCCGCCAGCACCTCGGCCCCGTCGGCCATCTGCGGCACCCATTTCGGGCTCACAAAAGAGGCCACCTCGATACGCCGGAAGCCCGCTTGCGACAGCAGATCAATGAGCGCGATCTTGTCCGCTGCCGGGATCATGCGTGCTTCGTTCTGCAGGCCGTCGCGCGGGCCGACCTCGAAAATTTCGACGAATTCAGCCATCTGCCGCCTCCTCCAGCCGGATCAGCGCCGCCCCCGCCTCGACCTGATCGCCCGGCGCGCAGAGCAGTTCGGCGACCACCCCGTCACGCGGCACGGTCAGCGCGTGCTCCATCTTCATCGCCTCCAGCACCGCGAGCCTTGCGCCCGCCGCGACCTGATCGCCTGGCGCGCAGAGCACCTCGCGCACCAGCCCCGGCATCGGCGCCTCGATGATCCCCGCCGCCGTCGCATCCGTCCCGCCGGCCTGCAACGGGTCGCTGAGCTCGAACACCAGCCCGCCCTGGGAAAACACTGTCACCACCCCGCCTGCCAGCCTGGCCTGCGGGGCGCGGGCGCCGTCCATCTCCCATTGCCCATGCAGGCAGCGCGCCGCGATCACCTGTTCGCCAATGGAGAAGTCATGGGCATCGGCGCCATGGGTTTTGACAAATATTTCAATATCCTGCCCCTCATGCACCAACACCAGCCGCCGCTGCATCGCCACCCACAGGGTGAAGCCCGAGCCGGGCTTTCGCTCGAGCCCCAGCGCGTAAAGCGCGGCGGTGGCGATCTCTGCCGGCGTGGGTACGGGGGCGGCTGTCAGCGCCTCGAGATTGCGCCCGATCAGCCCGGTATCGACCCGCCCGGCGGCGAAATCCGCCTGCGCGCAGAGGGCGGAGAGGAAGCCGAGATTGGTGGTGAGCCCGCCGACCTCGGTGCGATCGAGCGCCGCCGCCAGCCGGCGCAGGGCCGAGGCGCGGCTGGAGCCGTGGGCGATGATCTTGGCGATCATCGGGTCATAATGCGGGCTGATGACATCGCCCGCGCGCACGCCGGTCTCGATGCGCAGGCCGGGATCGAAGGCGAGATGGGTGATCTGCCCGGTCGCCGGCAGGAAGCCCGCGGGCACGTTCTCGGCATAAAGGCGCGCCTCGAAGGCGTGGCCGGTCAGGCGGATATCCTCCTGCGCCAGCGGCAGGCCCTCGCCGGAAGCGACGCGCAGCTGCCATTCCACGAGGTCGATGCCGGTGACAAGCTCGGTCACCGGGTGTTCGACCTGCAGGCGGGTATTCATCTCCATGAACCAGAAGCGGTCGGCCCTGAGCCCCTCGGAGCCGTCCACGATGAACTCCACCGTGCCCGCGCCGCCATAGCCGATCGCCTCGGCCGCGGCCACCGCCGCCCGGCCCATGGCCGCGCGCATCTCTGCGCTCATGCCCGGCGCGGGGGCCTCTTCGATGACCTTCTGGTGGCGGCGTTGCAGCGAGCAGTCGCGCTCGAAGAGATGCACCGCGCGGGTGCCGTCGCCGAAGATCTGCACCTCGATATGGCGGGGGCTGGCGATGAACTTCTCGATCAGCACCGCGTCATTGCCGAAGGCCGTGCGCGCCTCGGCGCGGGCCGAGGCGAGGGCGGTGGCGAAATCCGCGGCCTGTTCGACCAGGCGCATGCCCTTGCCGCCGCCCCCGGCCACGGCCTTGATCATCACCGGATAGCCAATTTGTTCGGCCTCGGCCGCAAGGCGGACGTCGTCCTGATCTTCGCCATGATAGCCCGGCACCACCGGCACGCCGGCGCGCTCCATCAGCGCCTTGGCGGCATCCTTGAGCCCCATGGCGCGGATCGCCTCGGCCGAGGGGCCGATGAAGGTGAGGCCGGCGGCTTCCACGGCCTCGACGAAATCCGGGTTTTCGGACAGGAAGCCATAGCCCGGATGGATCGCCTCGGCACCCCGGGCAAGGGCGGCGGCGATGATCCGGTCGCCCCTGAGGTAGCTTTCGGCGGGGGCGGGCGGGCCGATATGCACCGCCTCGTCGGCCAGCGCCACATGGCGCGCGCCGGCATCGGCATCGGAATAGACCGCGACGGTCTCGACCCCGAGCTTGCGGGCGGTGTCGATGATGCGGCAGGCGATTTCGCCGCGATTGGCGATGAGGATCCTCGCGAACATGGGTCAGCTCCTGCTGCCGGTGACGGGGGGCTGCCTGCCCCCCGTACCCCCCGGGAGTATTTGGAGAAAGATGAAAGGGTTACATGCGAAAGAGGCCAAAGCGGGTCTCCTCGATCGGGGCGTTGAGGGCGGCGCGCAGGCTGAGGGCGAGCACCTCGCGGGACTTGCGTGGGTCGATGATACCGTCGTCCCAGAGCCGGGCGGAGGCATAGAGCGGGTCGGACTGGCGGGCGAACTGGTCGAGCACCGGCTGCTTGATCGCCGCTTCGTCGGCCTCGCTGAAAGGCTCGCCCTCGCGCTCGGCCTGTTCGCGCTTGACCTGTGCCAGCACGCCGGCGGCCTGTTCGCCCCCCATTACCGCGACGCAGGAATTGGGCCAGGTCCAGAGGAAGCGCGGGCTGTAGGCGCGCCCGGCCATGCCGTAATTGCCCGCGCCGTAGGAGGCGCCGACCATCAGGGTGATCTTGGGCACCGAAGTGGAGGCCACCGCGGTGACCATCTTCGCCCCGTGGCGGGCGATACCGGCATGTTCGGAGGCGCGGCCGACCATGAAGCCGGTGATATTCTGCAGGAAGATCAGCGGGATGCGGCGCTGTGAGCAGAGCTCGACGAAATGCGCGCCCTTGGCGGCGCTGTCGGCGAACATGACCCCGTTATTGGCGACGATGCCCACGGGGCAGCCCTCGACATGGGCGAATCCGGTGACCAGGGTTTCGCCGAAGCGGGCCTTGAATTCGTCAAAGCGCGAGCCATCGACGATACGCGCGATCACCTCGCGGATGTCGTAGGGCGTGCGCAGATCGAAGGGCACCACGCCGAGGATTTCCTCGGGGTCGTAAGCGGGCGGCTCGGGGCTCGCCCAGGCGACGGTTTCGGGGCGGCGGCGGTTGAGGTTGCGCACCGCCTCGCGGGCGCGTGCGAGCGCATGGGCGTCGTCCTGGGCGAGGATGTCGGCGACGCCGGAGAGGCGGGTATGCACGTCGCCCCCGCCCAGTTCCTCGGCGCTGATGACCTCGCCGATCGCGGCCTTGACCAGCGGCGGGCCGGCAAGGAAGATCGTGCCCTGCTCACCCACGATGATCGCCACGTCGGACATGGCCGGCACATAGGCGCCGCCCGCGGTGCAGGAGCCCATGACCACGGCGATCTGGGCGATGCCGGCCGCCGACATGCGCGCCTGGTTGTAGAAGATGCGGCCGAAATGGTCGCGGTCGGGAAAGACTTCGTCCTGGTTGGGCAGGTTGGCGCCGCCGCTGTCCACGAGGTAGATGCAGGGCAGGTGGTTCTGCTCGGCGATTTCCTGGGCGCGCAGGTGTTTCTTGACCGTCATCGGGAAGTAGGAGCCGCCCTTCACGGTGGCGTCATTGGCGACGATCATCACCTCCTGGCCCTCGACGCGGCCCACCCCGGCGATGATCCCGGCGCCTGGCGCCGCGCCGCCATAGAGACCGTGGGCCGCCGTGGCGCCGATCTCGAGGAAGGGGGAGCCCGGGTCCATGAGATTGGCCACCCGCTCGCGCGGCAGCATCTTGCCGCGCTTGATATGGCGCTGGCGGGCGCGCTCGGGGCCGCCAAGAGCGGCGGCCTCGGCCACCTCGCGCACCCGCTCCAGCGCCTCGAGATGGGCGGCGCGGTTGGCGCGGTAATCGGCGCTCCCGGTGCTGATCCTGCTTGTCAAACGTGCCATTCGCTCCCCTTCGTCTGCCGGCCTTGTCTGCTGCCCGTCCTTATCCGCTCCGCCCGCTCTGCTGCGGCCGGGGCGCGCCTGTCCTCTGCCGCCTCTCCATGGCCCTTCCGACCGCCCTCAGGGGGCCTCCTGCAGGAAGTCCTGCAGGAAAAGCGCCTGGCCCGCCGTCTCTCGCATCAGGCATTCGCCAAGCGCCGGGGCGCCATCGGCATGTCCCTCCCAGATGGCGAACAGATAGGCGCATTTCGCATCGCGGTATTCGGCCCAGCGCTCCTGCATCCGGCGCGCGATTCCCGCTTGCGGGACGGCGCGCAGGCCGCGCTGCTCCATCTCCCGATCGCGGGCGGCGGCGTCCTCGAGGATCTGGCGGTAGGCATCGTCCAGCCGCGCCTGCCAGGCGGCCAGTTCCAGCCGATAGCAGCGGTCGGTGGCGGAGGCACTGCGGGGGGGCGCAAGGGCCTCGATACAGCGCCCGGCAGAGGCGCCGGCACAGGAGCGCGTGTCGCCCCCCTCCTCCAGCATACGGACAAGGCACATGTCCGTCGCCTCCATGGAAAAGCCCGGCTCCTGTGCCGCCAGCGGGGCGGCGGCAATGGCGACGACAATGGCGGCGGCGAAGGAGACGGCCGGAAGCTGTTTCATCTGTCGGTCCTTTCGATCCATCCTGACGACATTCGTCTGCGAAGGCTCATTCGCGCCAGAAATCGCGCAGATAGAGGGCCTGGGAAGCGGTCTCGCGCATCAGGCATTCCGTGCTGGCCGGTCCGGCCCCGGTGCCGCCCTGGTAGAGGCTCGCCACATGCTCGCATCTTGCATCGCGAAAGGCGATCCAGGCCCGCTGCATCTGGCGCAGGGCCTCTTCCTGGCTCGGCGGCGTGAAGCTCATCCCCTCCATCTCCGCATCCGCCGCGCGCGCCTCGCGCAGCGCTTGCCTGTACCATTCGTTCAGCCGCGCGTCCCAGGCCTCCAGTTCCTTGCCGTAGCAGAGCCCCGCGCCCAGATTGCTGCCGCCGGCTTCGCTGTCGGCCATGCAGCGTTCGGCCGAGCGCCCGATACAGGCTTCTTCGGTGCCGCGCGGCGCGCCGGCGAGGCAGGCATCGGTCGCCCGCATGGAAAAGACCAGCTCCTGCGCCTGGGCAGGCGGCGCTGTCAGTGTCAAAAGGAGCGCAAGGGCGCCCTTTCCCCAAAAGGTCATTTCATCGCTCCCATCAATTCGCGGCCCACCAGCATCCGGCGGATCTCGGAAGTGCCGGCGCCGATCTCCATCAGCTTGGCGTCGCGGAAGATGCGGCTCACGGGGCTTTCGTTCATGAAGCCCATGCCGCCCATGGCCTGCACCGCCTGATGGGCGACCTTCATCGCTTCCTCCGAGGCATAGAGCACGCAGGCGGCGGCATCCTGGCGGGTGACTTCGCCCCGGTCGCAGGATTTCGCCACCTCGTAGACATAGGCGCGTGCGCTGTTCATGGCCACATACATGTCGGCGATCTTGCCCTGCATCAGCTGAAACTCCCCCACCGGCCGGCCAAATTGCTTGCGCTGGGCGATATAGGGCATGACCTCGTCCATGCAGGCGGCCATGATGCCGGTGCCGATGCCGCTCAGCACCACGCGCTCGTAGTCGAGCCCGCTCATCAGCACCGCCACCCCGCGCCCCTCTTCGCCAAGCACGTTCTCCGCCGGCACTTCCACATCTTCAAAGACCAGCTCGGCCGTATTGGAGCCGCGCATCCCCAGCTTGTCGAAATGCGCGCTGGTGGAAAAGCCCTTCCAGCCGCTCTCGACGATAAAGGCGGTGATCCCGCGCGCGCCCGCTTCCGGGTCGGTCTTGGCATAGACCACCAGCACATCGGCATCGGGGCCGTTGGTGATCCAGAACTTGGTGCCGTTCAGCACATAGCGGTCGCCCTTCTTCTCGGCCCTGAGCTTCATCGAAACCACGTCGCTGCCCGCCCCCGCCTCGCTCATCGCCAGCGCGCCCACATGCTCGCCGCTGATCAGGCGCGGCAGGTATTTTGCCTTCTGTTCATGGGTTCCGTTGCGCCGGATCTGGTTCACGCACAGGTTGCTGTGCGCGCCATAAGAAAGCGACACGCTGGCCGAAGCCCGCGCGATCTCCTCCACCGCCACCACATGGGCGAGGTAGGACATGCCGGCCCCGCCATATGCCTCGGGCACCGTCACCCCCAGAAGGCCCAGCGCCCCAAGCTCGCGCCACAGATGGGCGGGAAAGTCGTTGTTTGCGTCGATCTCGGCGGCAAGCGGCTTGATCCGCTCCTGCGCAAAGCGATGCACCATGTCGCGCAGCGCCGCGACCTCCTCGCCCAGATCAAACTTCATCGACGCGGCAAACATGGCCCCTCCCGCTGATTATTGAACGCTCGTTCATTTCACCACCCGCCCCGCAACGGGTCAAGAAAAACCTCACGTCACCCCTTCTTCTGTTCACAAATATCCCGGGGGTGTGGGGGCAGCGCCCCCACATCGCTCGCCCGGCATCAGCCGCGCGAAAGCCCCCGATACACCGCGCCCACCTCGGCGCGGATGATCCGCGCGATCAGCGCGCAATCCTCAAGCGTGAAAGTGAGCGGCAGGCGCAGGTCCAGAAGCCCGCAGAGCACCCGGTCGGTCTGCGGCAGGCGCGGCGTCTCCAGATAGCCCCAATGCTCATAGCGGCTGGTAAAGCCCGCGGGCTCCCTGGCGCCAAACCACTTGAGTTCCACGCCGCGCGCCGCCGAGCGCGCCACCACCTCTTCCACCGCCTCCGCCGGCCAGTCCGCGAGCAGGAACTGGAACGAGGACATCACATATTCTTCCTGCGCCGGGCGTGTGATCAGCGTGAGCCCCGCCACCCCGGCAAGCCCCGCTTCCAGCGCCCGGTAGCGCGCATTCCACGCCTTTGCCCGCGCGGGCAGGCTTCTGAGTTGCACCCGCAGGATCGCCGCGCGCAGGTTGTCCATGCGTCCGGAGATGTTGGGCACGTCCAGCTTCAGCCGGTCAAACACCTCCGGCCCCGGCGCCGCCCCGTGGCGCTCATAGAGCATGTAGCTGCCCGAAAGCAGCACCGCGCGCGCCATCAGCTCCGCATCATCGCTGATCAGCAGGCCCCCCTCGCCGGAATTCAGATGCTTGTAGGTCTGGGTCGAATAGGCCGCCATTACCCCGTGGCGCCCGCTTTTCACGCCGTTCCAGGCCGCGCCCATCGTGTGGGCGCAATCCTCCACCACCCGGATGCCGGCCCCCTCGCAGATCGCCATCAGCCGGTCCATGTCGCAGATATGGCCGCGCATGTGGCTCAGGAGCAGCACATCGGCCTCGCCCGCCTTGGCGGCGAGATCGTCGAGGTCGATCACCAGGTCCGGCGTCACCTCCACCAGCACCGGCACCGCCCCGAGCGCGGCAATCGCTCCGGGCACCGGCGCGAGCGTAAAGGCGTTGGTCAGCACCCTGTCGCCCGGCCCCACGCCGAGCGCTCTGAGCGCGGTCGCGATCGCATAGCCCCCCGAAGCCACCGCCAGCGCATAACGCGCCCCGGTAAAGGCGGCGAATTCGCGCTCCAGCGCCGCCGCCTCGCTCTCCTCGCCCGCGGCCACGTTGTAGCGGTGCAGCCGGCCGTGGCCCAGCACCCGCAGCGCCGCCTCCACCGCTTCGGGCTCGATCGGCTCCTGCTGGGTGAAATCCTTGCTGAATCGCTCCTCCATCGGCAGAGACTGCGCCCGCCCCGCCGCCGCGTCAAGCCGTCAAGCCCTCATGCGGTCAACCGATCAGCGCGCGCACCGCCTCGCCCAGCCCCGCATAATCCTCCAGCAGCCCCTCCGGCGCGAGCCGCTCCACCGCGCACCCCTCGGGGCCGAAGGCCACCAGCAGGCAGGGCAGCCCGGCCGCGCGGGCGGTCTCGCGATCGGTCACCGTATCGCCCACCAAGAGCGCCCGGCCCATGTCGCCCCCCGCCCCGCGCACCGCCGCGCGCAGGGGCTCCGGGTCGGGCTTTTTCACCGCCAGCGTATCGGCGCCGATGAGCGAAGCGAACAGGCCGCGCACCCTCAGCCGCTTCAGCAGCTCCTCGGCGAGCCCCTCGGGCTTGTTGGTGCAGATGCCCAGCGCATAGCCCTGCGCGCGCAGATCCTCGAGCGCCGCCACGGCCCCCGGATAAAGCCGGGTATGGCGGTCGATATTGCGCGCGTAATGGGCAAGCAGGCGCGGAAATTCGCGCGCCACCGCCTCCTCCAGCGCAGCGCCCGCAAGTCCCAGCCGGCGAAAGCCCAGCCCGAGCATCGCCCGCCCGCCGGCAAAGGCCACGGCCCGATCCGCCTCCGGCGCCAGCATCGCCCCCTGCCCCAGACCGGCAAAGCACGCATTGGCCGCCGCGATCAGGTCGCCCGACGTATCGGCCAGCGTCCCGTCAAGATCGAAAATCACACATCCCGCGCTGCCC
>JALWTH010000168.1:0-4953 GCA_027082975.1 Paracoccaceae bacterium
GCGCGCCATGCCCTGCCCGGCGCCGCGCAGGGCGGGTTCTGAGCCTACAGGTCGATCTCCACCACCCCGCCGGGCTCCTGCGCGCGCGAGCGGCACAGGATCATCCGGCTTTCGCGCTCGGCATCGGACAGCACATGGTCGCGATGCTCGACCGCGCCCGAAAGCAGTCCGCACTGGCAGCTGCCGCACAGCCCGTCCGCGCATTTCACATGCACCGGCAGGCCCGCGCCCTGCAGCGCTTCGGCGGCGCTCTGATCTGCCGCCACCGCCACTTCGCGCCCGCTGCGGGCGAGCTTCAGGGTGAAGGGATGGCTGACATGTTCCGGCTCTTCGGGCGGGGCGAAAAGCTCCCGGTGCAGCGCCTCTTCGGGAAAGCCGGCGGCGCGGGCGGCTTCGCTCACGGCTTCCATGTAAGCGGCCGGGCCGCAGATATGGAGATAGGTGCCGGGGCGGTAGCTCAGCAGGCGGGCAAGGTCGGCCCGGCTGCCCTCGTCGGAGAGGTGCAGGCGCACCCGGTCTGCCCAGGCAAAGCCGGCAAGCTCGGCCAGAAACGGCGCTTGCGCCCGGCTGGGGGCCGAGAAATGCAGGGTGAAGTCGCGCCCGAGCGCGTGCAGCCGGTGGCCCATGGCGATCAGCGGGCTCACCCCGATCCCGCCGCCGAAAAGCAGGCTCCGGCGCGCCGCCTCGACGAGCGGAAAGTGGTTTACGGGATGCGAGACAAATACCCGCCGCCCCTCGGCAAAGATCCGGTGCAGCAGTTTCGAGCCGCCCCGGCCCCGATCCTCGCGCTTGACGGCGATCCGGTAGCGGTGGCGCTCGGCCGGGTCGCCGCACAGCGAATAGGAGCGCAGGAATTCCGGCGCCACCAGCACATCGATATGCGCGCCGGCGCTGAAGGCGGGCAGGGGGCCGCCGTCGGGCAGGGCGAGGTCGTAGCAGGTGACGTCTTCGGTCATTCGCACGATGCGGGAGACGGTCAGGGCGAGCACCGGGGAGGGGGCGCGATCGGCGGTATAGACATGCTCGGGCGGCAGGCCGCGTGCCCGGCGCGCCCGGTATGTGCGGGCCGAAATCAGCGCCTTGTAGGCAGCAATCCCGGCCTCGCGGTCCGCCGGGAAGGGCCAGGGATGGGGGGGCGGTGCCAGATTGGCGGGGTAGGCGGCCAGGGTCTGCTGCTCCGGGCGCAGCTTCAGCCCCCTTGACAGGGCGCGCCGGTTTGCCGGCTTGCGCGCAGGCGCATAGGGGCCCTCGCCGACCATCTCCAGATCCCACCACCAGGTCTTGCGCGGGTTGATGGCGCCGCGCCCCAGCCAGTCATCGAGCCGGGCAAGGGGGCGGGCGGCGCCGGGCAGGTGGCTTGCAAGCCAGCGAAAGGGGGCTTCGGCGAACAGGCCCTCGAGATTCCACGGACAGGTCTTCATGCAGCGCCCGCACATGGCGCCGCCCTGCTGGGTGACGCGGTAGGTGAGGCATTTCTGGCTGTCGGGTTTCCAGACCTCGTAGGCGTTGAACATCCTTTTCGGCCCGGCGGTAATGGCGCCGGAGGGGCATTCGCGGGCGCATTTGCTGCAAGCTGCGCAAAACCGCTGCAGGCCGAAATCGATCGGCTTGTCATGGGCGAGCGGCATGTTGGTGGTGACCACGCCCGATTTCAGCCGTGGGCCGAGAAACGGGTTGAGGACCACATCGCCGATCCGGCTGACCTCGCCCAGCCCGGACAGCAGCAGCAGGGGCGGGTTCAGCACTTCGTCATCGACCACGCTGTGCACCCGGGCCGGATGGCCGAGCCTGCGCAGATGTTCGCCAATGACCCCGCCGATCAGGGCGAAGCGCAGATAGGCGCGCATGCTCTGCGCGCAGGCGATCCAGTCATCGCCCGAGGCGCCCTCCATGGTCTCGAAACCCTGGTCGACGATGATCGAGATGGCTTCGCCGTGGTAGGGGGTGATCGGCTCTCCGGCGGCATCGTGGCTGTAATAGGCGTAATCCGGGCAAGCCGAGATCCCCACCGCATCGGCGCCGAGAAAATAGGCGGCGCCCTTGATGTTGGCGGCATTGCGGGCGGCTTCGTCGGCGGCCCCTGTCGTCTTCCCGGCGGCTTCGGGGGGCTCTTCGGGAGAGGCTTCGGCCGGGCCTGTGGCCTTGCTGGCGGTCTGCGCGGTCTCTGCGGATGGGCGCATGGCCACGTCGGCGCGCCGCGGCGGCTTCCCGGTCATGCGCGCGGTCATCCGGGCGGTCATGCGCCTGGCCATGCGCGCGGCCTCTGTGGCCTCCCCCCACGGCTCCCGTCGGGCGGGCGGATCGGGAGGCTGGCCGGGTTGCCGGCCGGGGTGCTGGCCGGGGTGTTGGCCGGGAGGCTGGCCGGGGGGGCGATTGGGGCGCTGTATGGCGCTTTGCGCCGCGTCTCCTGCCTGCCCGCCTCCGGTCCCGTCGCCAGTCCCGCCCCGCAGCAGCAGCAGGGCGCCGAGCGTCGGGCGAAAGGCAAAGGCGGCGGCAGATTTGCGAATGTAATCGCCGTTTTTCGAGCTTTCCTGCGCCTTTGTGCCGAGGTCTCCGAACAGGGCGCGGGCGAACATGCTGGCGCGTTTGGGCACCCGGGCCACATTGGCGGCGTCGATATGGGTGGTGGGGGTATCCACCCGTTTCAGCCGTTCGAAGGGAAGCGGCCCGTCCCGAAAGCGCCGCCTGGCATAGGGGTCGGCATTGTGGCGGTTGCGGGCATGGCGTCCCAGCCCGGTATGCCAGGAAAGCGGCGGTCTGCTGTCTGATTTCAGTGGTCGGTCAGGGGCAATCTCCATGCTTGTGGTGACGGCGGCGAGGCCGAATCGGTGCCCGTGAAAGGGGCTGACGGCGGCGCCATCCTCGGCCCGGGTCAGCCCGGCAGCCACCGCCAGACGCTCCAGGTGCACGTCGGAGGCGGCCATGCTGTGGGCACGGGCAGGATAGCCCAGCAGGCGTAAATAATTCGCTAACGTCACCGCGGTTTCCGCCCCGCGCAGGCAGGCGCGCTGGGCCTGGGCGTCATGTATCCAGTCCGCGCCCGGTTCGCCGCGCACCGGGTCGCGGGGGTAATCGTAGAGGAGGACGAGCGCGTGGCTGTGGTCGGCGCAGCTTTGGAGCGGTTTGGAGAGGATCTTGCGCAGGCTGGCGATAACTGCATCAATTCCGGCTGCAAAGGTATTGATATCCTGTCCGTTTACCTGATCCGCCAGGGCGGCGACGCGGGGATTTTCGAGCCGGTTTTGGCGCCATCCGGCTGCCGGAATACGGCAGAATCCCACCTGGGGGGCGTCGCAGAAATGGGCAAAGCCCCTGAGATGTTTCGCGCGGGCTTCGGGGCAGTCGGGGATCAGCGCGCGTTCGGCCTTGACCGGCCCGTCGCGCAGGGCGTCGAGGATCGCCTGGCCGGCGCCCATGGCCGGGAGGATCGACAGCGGCTCATCGTTGGAGAAATCGACGCCGGGAAGAGGGCGGATCGCCTCCAGGTCGGGCATTTTGCTGCTCCGTCCGAGCCGCTCCATGGGATAGGGTCCGAGATGTGCCGGGCGCTTTGCATGTGATAAAAATCTCGGCATTTCAATCGACTCCGGTCGAAACTTCATCTATCATGCGCAATTTGAATCAATCTTTACCTTCCTGTCGCCAGCACGAAACCCATGCCGTTCGGCTCCACGGGCCATATCGCGCCGCCGGTACGGGCCAATGATCCGGGGCCGGAGACCCGGGGCATTGGCAGGCCGAGCGTGGCAAGCAAGTTTTCCCCTGTCAACCGCCCTGCTTTCATGCCAGACAGTGCCAAAAGGAGATGGCCATGCGCGCAGAGGCGATCCTGTTTGACAAGGACGGCACCCTGTTCGACTTTCAGAAGACCTGGGCCCCGTGGACGGGAGAGGTGATCTGCGCCCTGGCGGACGGCGATCCCGGTCTGCGCGCCGCTCTGGCCGAGGCCTGGGGATACGACATGGAAACGGGCCGGATCAGCTCCGGCAGCATCGTTGTCGCCGGCGCAGTCTGCGACCTGGCCGAAGCGGTCCTGCCGCTGCTGCCGGAGCATGACCGCGACAGCCTGTTGGCGCATCTGCTCAGCACCAGCGCCCGGGTCGAAGGGGTCGAAGTGGTGGCGCTGGTCGGTTTTCTGGCCGGTCTGGCCGAAAGCGGGCTGCAACTGGGGCTGGCAACGAATGACGCCGAAAGCGTGGCCCGCGCGCAGCTGCGCCGGGTGGGGGTCGAAGCCGCGTTCGACTTCATCGCCGGCTATGACAGCGGTCATGGCGGCAAGCCGGCGCCGGGCATGTGCCTCGCTTTTGTCGCCCATACGGGGCTGCCCCCCGAACGCATCCTCATGGTCGGCGACAGCCCCCATGACATCATGGCCGGGCGCGCGGCAGGGATGCAGACACTGGCCGTGCTGAGCGGCGTGGCAGGTCGCGAGGACTTCGCTGCCCTGGGCACCCCGGTTCTGCCCGACATCAGCCACCTGCCGGCCTGGCTGCGAAGTCGGGGCGTAGACCCATGAACCACGCGCCGCCAAACCCGGAGGGTGCGATCCTCGCTTCGTCTCGATGGCTCGGGCCGCATGCTTTGGGCACCACACTGTGCGGCGCGCCCCAAACCATTGATATTTCGCGAGGATCGCGCTGGCGGTGCGTGGTTTATGGGTCTACGCCCTGGGCCCTGCCCGCCTGCGCCAGGCTTGCCTGTCCGTCTGCCGGAAGTCGGCCGGGCGGGGCGGTCTGTGCACCCCGGGGGCACACGGGAAAATGTCGGCAAGGGGGCATTTTGCACTTGACAGGGTTTTCGATCCGGATTCCGGCTTTCACCGGAAAACCGGAAAACCGGAAAACCGGAAAACCGGAAAACCGGAAAACCGGAAAACCGGAAAACCGGAAAACCGGAAAACCGGAAAACCGGAAAACCGGAAAACCGGAAAACCGGAAAACCGGAAAACCGGAA
>JALWTH010000168.1:5053-6051 GCA_027082975.1 Paracoccaceae bacterium
AACCGTGCGCAAGGCCGGATCGCTTGTCAACGGACAATATCCCTATATTCTGCATTTCATGCCCGAAACAGACCCAGACCCGGCCCCGGTCGCCTCCCTTTACGATACCCAGGTAAAGGAAGAAGACCTCTGGTTTGTCCCGCCGCCGCCCGAGGATACCGGTCCGGCGGCGCCGCCCTGGCCCACCGCCGGACCCCGGCACAAGTCCGGGGCGGGCGACTGGGAGCGGGCCGAGGCCGGGCTGGGGCGCGAACTGGCCGGGGCGGCGGCCGCTCTGGCGCGCCTTGACGAGGCCCTGGCGCGGCCGGGAGCCGGGCAGGAAGCCGCGCGGGCGCGCCTCGCCGCCGGCGAAGCCGCCGCCCTGAGCTGGGCCGAGGGCCACCGCCTGACCCCGGAGCGGATCGCCCTTCACGCCATGGCGCGCCTGTCCGCGGCCGCGCCCGACCACCGCGCCCTTGTCCGCGCCGGCTGGGCGCGTCGGCGCCTGCTCGGTGGGCCGGACCCGCTCGATGCCGAAGCCTTTCTCGGTCGCGGCGGCAGGCAGGCCGGGCCTGCGGGGCTTTCGGACCGCCCCCGGGGCGAAGAATGGCACGCCCTGCTCGACCATTGGCGGCGCGAAGTCACGCAGGCCGACCTGCACCCGATCAGCCGGGCGGCGATGGCCTTTCACCTGTGGCGCGGGCTGGGGCTCGGCGGCCCCGAAGCCATGCTCGAACCCGCCATGTTGGCGGCCCGGATCGGCGCGCGGGGGCTGCGCTTCCTGCCCTTCCTGCCGCTTGCCCTGGCCGGGCTGGCGGGGCTCGACGCCCGCGGCACGCCGCAGGCCCGGCTGCGCGGCTTTCTCGCCGCCGCCACGCGCGCCTGCCAGGCGGGGCTCATGCAGGTCCGCCGGCTGCGGGACTGGGAAGCACGGGCGCGGCGCGCCATTGCCCCGCTTTCCGGGCGCACCCCGCCGGCGCTGGTCGAGGCGCTGGCGGGGTGCGCCCGGAAAGCGGGGC
>JALWTH010000169.1 GCA_027082975.1 Paracoccaceae bacterium
ACCAAACCGCTGAAGAAACCAGCCATCCTCGCCGAGATCGAAGCCGCCTGCCCCGAGGATGCCCGCCCGCCCTTGCCGACGCCCGAAGCGCAGGCCGGTTAGCTCCGGTCATGGCGCTCAGGCCGCGCCTGCGCGCAGAAATACCAGCCGGTCGCCCTCGCTCATCTCGGGGCGAAAGCGGTAGCCGCCGCTGTCGAAATCCTTCAGCCCCTCCGGGTCATCCACCCGCCGCTGCACCACGAAGCGCGCCATCGCCCCGCGCGCCCGCTTGGCGTAGAAGGAGACGATCCTGGGTCCCTTTTCGGTCTCTTCCATGAAGACCGGCGTGACCACCCTGAGCCCCAGCGCCGGGCGGTCGGCGGCCTTGAAATACTCGGCCGAGGCGCAGTTGACGAGCGTATCGGTGCCCAGCCGCGCCGCCTGTTCGGCCAGCGCCAGCGCGATCCGGTCGCCCCAGTATTCATAGAGGTTGCGCCCGCGAGGATTGGCCAGCCGCGTGCCCATTTCCAGCCGGTGCGGTTGGATCCGGTCGAGCGGGCGCAGCAGGCCGTAAAGCCCGGACAGGATGCGCAGATGCTCCTGCGCGTAAGCCATCTCGTCGGGGTCGAGCGAGCGCGCCTCGAGCCCGGTATAGGTATCGCCCGAAAACATCTCCACCGCGGGCTTCGCTCCCTCGCCGCTGGCAAAGGCGCGAAAGCGCGCGGCATTCAGTGCGCCGAGCCTGGGCGAGATGCGCATGAGCTTTTGCAGATCCTCGCCGCTCAGCCCGGCGGCAATCTCCGCCAGCCGATCGGCTTCGGCCTGAAAGATCGGCGTGGTTCCCGCCTGCCGGGCCGGGCTTTCGTCGAGCTTCTTGGCGGGCGAGATCACGACCAGCATGTTATTCCTCCTCTGCGATTATCGCCAGGAACGCGGCGCCGAACCGTTCGAGCTTCTGCCCCCCCATACCCGGAATCCGCCCCAGCGCGTCAAGGGTGGCCGGGCGGCGCTCGGCGATATGCCGCAAGGTGGTGCGGGTGCAGGTCAGATGCTTGCCGGTGCCGTCCTCGCCGCGCGCAAGCCGGGCCTGCGCCGCTTCGAGCCGGTCAAACAGCGCCCCGGCGGCCCGCCCGGCCAGCTTGCGCCGGGCCGGGTGCATCTCTGGCACCGGCGCGCCGGCGATGACCTCGAGGAAAATCGCCCCGTAGCGCTCGAGCTTCCTGGCGCCCACCCCGCTGATCGCCGCCATTTCGTCAAGGTCGCGCGGGCGCTTCTCGGCCATCTCGATCAGCGTGCGGTCGGGGAAAACCACATAGGCCGGCACCCGCTGCGCCTCGGCCAGCGCCCGGCGCCTGGCCTTGAGCGCCGAAAGCAGCGGCGCGTCCTCCTCGCCGACCATGGCCCTGACCGCCGGGCGGCGGGGAGGGCGGGCGATGGTATCGAGGCGCAGCGTCACCTCGGCCTTGCCGCGCAGCACCGGATGGGCCGCGGGCATGACCCTGAGCGCGCCGTGGCGGGCCGGATCGGGGCGCAGGTAATCGAGCCCCATGATCTGGCGAATGACCCCCTGCCAGCGGGCGCGCGAAAGGTCCTTGCCGACGCCGAAGGTCGGCAGCGCGTCATGGCCGTGGGCGCGCACCTTGTCGGTGAGCTTGCCGGTGAGGATGTCGATCAGGTGCCCGGCGCCGAAGCGCTCACCCGTGCGCAGGGCGGCCGAGAGCGCCTTCATCACCGGCACGGTGGCGTCGAACAGCTCGGGCGGGCTGGCGCAGGTATCGCAATTGCCGCAAGGCGCGGCGCCCGCCTCGCCGAAATAGGCGAGCAGCACCTGCCGGCGGCACCCCTGCGCCTCGGCCAGCCCCAGAAGCGCGTTGAGCCGGCCGTGATCGGCGGCGCGGCGCTCGGGCGGCGCCAGCCCCTCGTCGATCTGCGCGCGGCGCAGGCGGATGTCGTCGGCCCCAAAGAGGGTGAGGGTCTCGGCCGGCGCCCCGTCGCGCCCGGCGCGGCCGATTTCCTGATAATAGGCCTCGATCGACTTGGGCAGGTCGGCATGGGCCACCCAGCGGATGTCGGGCTTGTCGATCCCCATGCCGAAGGCCACGGTGGCGACCACGATCAGCCCGTCCTCCTGCTGAAAGCGCCGCTCCACCTCGCGCCGCGCCCCGGCCTCCATGCCGGCATGATAGGCCACCGCCGCCAGGCCCTCGGCCGCCAGCGCGCGCGCCAGCGTCTCGGTGCGCGCGCGGGTCGCGCAATAGAGGATGCCGGACTGGCCGCGCCGGGCGGTGGCGAAATCGAGGATCTGCTTGCGCGGGTTGTTCTTGGCGGCAAAGGCGAGGTGGATATTGGGCCGGTCGAAGCCGTGCAGGAAGACGCGCGGGGGCGTGCCGTCAAACAGCTTTTCGACGATCTCGCCGCGGGTCTCGCCGTCCGCCGTAGCGGTGAAGGCCGCAAGCGGCACCCCGGGCGCGCGGCGCAGGGGGCCGATGCGCAGGTAATCGGGGCGGAAATCGTGGCCCCATTGCGAGACACAATGCGCCTCGTCCACCGCGATCAGGCTGACGCCCGCGCGCGCCAGCAGCGCCTGGGTGGCGGTGGTGGCGAGGCGCTCCGGGGCGATATAGAGGAGCTTGAGCCGGCCGGCATGAAGCGCGTCAAATACCTCGTCGGTCTCCGCCTCGCTATTGGCCGAGGTCAGCGCCCCGGCCGCGACCCCGGCCGCCCTGAGCGCGCGCACCTGGTCGCGCATCAGCGCAATCAGCGGCGAGACCACCACCGTCAGTCCGGGCCGCATCAGCGCCGGTATCTGGAAGCACAGCGACTTGCCCGCGCCGGTGGGCATGATCGCCAGCGTGTTTTCCCCGCCGGCGACAGCGGCGACGATCTCCGCCTGGCCGGGGCGGAAGGTATCGAATCCGAAGACCGATCGGAGAAGCTCGGCTGCCTCGGGCAAGGTCAGTAGAACAGCGCGATGTTGTTATAGAGCACGATCTTCAGCGCATAGACCGCCAGCAGCGCGATCAGCGGCGCGAGGTCGAGCCCGCCCAGGTCGGGCAAAAAGGCGCGGATGCGCCGATAGATCGGGTCGAGCAGGCGATTGAGCCCATACCATAGCTGCGCCACGAAGGGCTGGCGGATATTGAGCACCTGGAAGCTGATCAGCCAGGACATGATGACATGGGCGAGGATGACGAACTGGACGACGCCCAGGAGCATCAGGAGGATCTGGAACAGGCTGGTCATGACTCTCTTTCCGGTCTGGTTGCAGGAGATTTAGGCGCGCGCGCCTCAAAGGGCAAGGCTGACGCGAGGTTGTGGTTGACGCCGGCGCGCGCGGCGCCAATCTGGCGGGCGAAAGGAGGCGCGATGTATCCGTTTGTCCGCATGGCCAAGGAGCTGGTGAAATACCGCAAGGCGCCGCCCCTGGGTCTGAACGAGAGCCATGTGAGCCACCACGTCTGCTGGCCGTGGGATCTGGACCTGTGGCGCGAGCTCAATAACGGGCGCACGCTCACGCTCTATGACCTCGGGCGGATCCCGCTGGCCAGGCGGGTCGGGCTGATCGCCGCGCTCAGGCGCCACCGTTGGGGGCTGGCGGTGGCCGGCGTGAGCGTGCGCTACCGCAAGCGGGTGCGGGCTTTTGAGCGGGTCGAGATGCGCTCGCGGGCGATTGGCTGGGACGCACGGTTTCTCTATGTCGAGCAGAGCCTGTGGAACCGGCGCGGCGAATGCGCGGGCCACGCGCTCTACCGCATGGCGGTGACCGGGCGCACGGGGATGGTGCCGTCCGCCGAGGTGGCCCGGGCGCTGGGCATGGAGGCGCGCGGGCCGGACCTGCCCGCATGGGTGCGCGCCTGGATCGCGGCCGAAGACCGGCGCCCCTGGCCTCCCGAGATGTAATCTGCCCAAAACCCTTGCCCCCTCCCCCCTTGCCCTGCCATACCTGAAAGAAAACGGGGAGTGGAAATGTCTGAGCCGAGTGCCAAGAAACGCATCTGGGGGTGGTTCTTTTTCGACTGGGCCAGCCAGCCCTACAACACGCTGCTGCTCACCTTCATCTTCGGGCCGTATTTCGCCTCGATCGTGACACGGCATTTCGTCGCGCTGGGGATGGCGGAAACCGCCGCCGATGCGCGCACCCAGTCAATCTGGTCGCTGGGGCTGACGGTCTCGGGGCTGATCATCGCCTTCAGCGCCCCGATCCTGGGCGCGATGGCCGATGCCGGCGGGCGCCGGATGCCCTGGATCCGCTTCTTTTCGCTGCTCTATGTGGTCGGCTCCGGGGCGCTGTGGTTCGCCTGGCCGGACGCGTCGAACTACCGGCTGATGCTGGTCATGTTCGGCATCGGCTTCATCGGCATGGAATTCGCCACCATCTTCACCAATGCCCTGCTGCCCGATCTGGGCACCAAGGAGGAAATCGGCGAGATTTCCGGCTCGGGCTTTGCCTTCGGCTATTGGGGCGGGGTGCTGGCGCTGTTCATCATGCTGCTGCTGTTCGCCGAGGATGAAACCGGCACCACCCTGATCGGGCTGAAGCCGCTCCTTGGCCTCGACCCGGCAATGCGTGAAGGCACGCGGTTCGTCGGCCCGTTCACCGCGCTCTGGTATATCCTGTTCATGATCCCGTTCTTCCGCTGGGTAAAGGAGCCGCCCCGCCCCGCGCGCGGGCGGGTCAGCCTGGGCTCGGCCTTTGGCGAGCTGTGGCGGACCCTGCGTTCGCTCGGCAAGCGGCGCAGCCTTTCGGCCTTTCTCGGCTCCTCGCTCCTCTATCGCGATGCGCTCAACGGGCTTTACGGCTTTGGCGGGGTCTATGCGACGCTGGTGCTGAACTGGTCGATCACCATGGTCGGCGTGTTCGGTATCGTCGGGGCGGTCTCGGCGGCGGTCTTTTCCTGGATCGGCGGCAAGATGGACCGCCGGTTCGGCCCCAAGCCGGTGATCGTCTCCTGCATCATCGTGCTGGCGGTGGTCTGCACCGTGATCGTCGGCATGAGCCGCGAGGCGATCTTCGGCCTTGCCCTGCCCGAGGGCTCGAACCTGCCTGACATCATCTTCTACATCTGCGGTGCCACGCTGGGGGCGGCCGGCGGGGTGATCCAGGCCGCGAGCCGCACCATGATGGTGCGCCATTGCGACCCGGAACACGCCACCGAGGCCTTCGGGCTCTATGCGCTTTCGGGCAAGGCGACCGCCTTTCTCGCCCCGATGCTGATCGGCGTTGCCACCTATGCCACCGATTCGCCCCGGCTCGGCGTGTCTCCGCTGATCGGCCTTTTCGTGCTTGGCCTGGTGCTGCTGGCATGGGTACACCCGGAGGGAGAAAGCGAAAGGTCCGCCGGATGAGGCTCTTCAAGGCGCTGCTTTTCATCGCCCTGACCCTGGCCCTGGCCGCGGGGCCGGCGCTGGCCGAGACCCCGGCCAAGCGGTTGTTTGGCGCCATGAGCGCGCCTTCGCAGCAGCCCGCCGAGCCCTTTGGCTCTTATGCAAAGGGTTGCCAGGCCGGCGCGGTGCAACTGCCGGAGAGCGGCCCCACCTGGCAGGCCATGCGGCTCAGCCGCAACCGCCACTGGGGCCAGCCGGAGCTGATCGCCTTCATCGAGCGCCTCAGCCGCAAGGCGGCGCGCCAGCGCGGCTGGAAGGGGCTCTATATCGGCGACATGAGCCAGCCGCGCGGCGGGCCGATGCTGAGCGGCCACCGCAGCCACCAGATCGGGCTCGATGTGGATATCTGGATGCTGCCGCCCGAGCGGCTGGACCTGAGCCGCGACGAGCGCGAGCGCCTCTCGTCGATCTCCATGCGCCGGGCAAACGGGGCCTATGTCAATGACAACTGGACCCGCCAGCACATGAACATCCTGCGCGCCGCCGCCCGCGACCCGGCGGTGGCGCGGATATTCGTCTTTCCCGGCGCCAAGGTATGGATGTGCGAGCATGCGCGCGGCAATCGCGCCTGGCTCAGGAAGATCCGTCCCTGGTGGGGGCATCACTATCATTTCCATGTGCGCCTCCTGTGCCCAAAG
>JALWTH010000170.1 GCA_027082975.1 Paracoccaceae bacterium
GGTTGTCGGCAGCCAACCCTTTGGCGGCGAAGGGCTTTCGGGCACCGGCCCCAAGGCGGGCGGGCCGCATTACCTCTCCCGCTTCTCGGCCAGCGCCCCGCCGCCCCTTGCCGCAACGCCCGACGCCACCAGCGCCCCCGACCCGGCCGGGATCCAGCGCCGGCTCGACCAATGGGCCCCACCGCAAGCGCCCCTTTCAGAGCAGAGCCTGCCCGGCCCCACCGGCGAGATGAACCGCCTGTTCACCTTCCCCCGCGCGCCGTTTCTCTGCCTCGGCCCCGGCGCGGCCACCGCCCGCGCGCAGCGGCAGGCGCTCGAAGCGCTGGGCGCGTCGGGCATCGCCTGCCCGGGGCTCGCCCCCGAGGCGCTCGCCACGCTCGAGGGCTTTGCCGGCGCGCTCCACTGGGGAGCAGAGGCCGAGGCCCGCGCCTGCGCCCTGGCGCTGGCCGCGCGCAAGGGGCCGATCCTGCCGCTCTTCACCGGCGCGCCGGGGGCCGAGCTGCTGCTCGAGCGCGCGCTTTGCGTCGATACCACCGCCTCGGGCGGCAATGCGGCGCTGATTGCCGGAGCCGCGCCGCGCGGGCGCGGGGCTTGACCGCGCCTGCCCGATCGGCAAGGCTCAACCATGTTTCCCATTCGCGACCACAACCCGGCCAGCCGCACGCCCCATGTCACCTATGCACTGATCGGCGCCAATGTGCTGGTCTACCTGCTGATGCTCCCCGCCTCGGGCAGCGAAACGGCGCTCCTGCGCCTCTATTACCAATGGGGGCTGGTCCCGGCATGGATCGGTCAGGGCCAGCACCTCACCGGGCTCTTCACCCACATGTTCCTGCACGGGGGTTTCCTGCACCTGGCGGGCAACATGCTGTTTCTCTGGATCTTCGGCGACAATCTCGAAGACCGGCTGGGCCACCTGCGCTTTGCCCTCTTCTATCTGGTCTCGGGGCTCGGCGCGGCGGCGCTGCAGATCCTCGCCGCCCCCGCCTCCATGGTGCCGATGGTGGGCGCGTCCGGCGCCATTGCCGGGGTGATGGGCGGCTACCTGCTGCTGTTTCCCCGGGCGCGGGTGGATGTGCTGGTGTTTTTCTTCTTCTTCATCCACGTCTTTGCGGTCCCGGCCTGGCTGATGCTGGTCCTCTGGTTCGCCCTGCAACTGTTCAACGGCGCCAGCACCGCCGCCGCCGGGATCGCCGGCGATGGCGGCGTGGCCTACTGGGCCCATGCGGGGGGCTTCGTGGTCGGCTTCCTCTGGGTGCTGCCGCTGTGGCTCAGGCAGGGCGGGCGCGACTTCTGGGCACGCACCCACGGCCAGCCCCCGCACCCGGAAGCCCGCTACCGCATGGCACGCAGCCACATCCCGACCGTACGCCGCCGGCGGCGGCGCTGACATGGCAGCCGGGAGAAAGCGGTATCAGTAGCTGTAATCGGTCATGTAGTCGCTGACGCGATCGGCCACCTCGGGCACGGAAGCGCCCACATAAAAGGCCGCGCCCATGCCAAGGGCGACAAGCGCCGCGGTCAGCACGATCCAGTCAACGGTTACGGCACCTTCCTCGCTGCGGAGGAAGCGGATGGGGCGGGGCTGGCAGATATCGTGTTCCATGCCCCGCTTCTTTCCCTCAATTCGTGGCACAAATACGACCCTGACGCGGTGATTTTGCTTAATCGTTCACTCGCCGCGGACAATCCGCGCGAATTTCTCGAAAATCGCCTCGTTCGCGGCGACAATCTCGCCGCTTTCCAGAATATCCGCCTCAGGCTCCAGCGCCTCGACCAGCGCGCCCGCCTCGCGGGCGATGACGATCCCGGCGGCCATGTCCCAGGGATGCAGCCGCCGCTCCCAGAAGCCATCGTAGCGCCCGGCCGCCACATAGGCGAGATCCAGCGCCGCCGAGCCCCAGCGCCGCACCCCGGCGCAAGTCGGCAGCAGGCGCGCGAGATCGGCCAGCGTGTCCGGCAGATCGGCCCGCCCGCCAAAGGGCAGCCCGGTGGCAAAGATCGACTCGATCAGCCGCCCGCGCCCCGACACCCTGAGCCGGCTCTGGTTCATCCACGCCCCCTGCCCCTTCTCGGCCACGAACATCTCGTCCTTGGCCGGATCATAAACCACCCCGGCCACCACCTCGCCCTTGTGCTCGAGCGCGATCGACACCGCCCAGTGCGGCAACCCGTGCAGGAAATTGGTGGTCCCGTCCAGCGGATCGACGATCCAGCGCCGGGTCGGATCGGCGCCTGCCACCTCGCCGCCGCTCTCCTCGCCGAGCCAGCCGTAATTGGGCCGGGCCTCGGTCAGCATCTCGCGGATGATCCGCTCCGCCTCGATATCGGCGCGCGAGACGAAATCCCCCGCCCCCTTGACCGAGACCTGCAGATTCTCCACCTCGCGAAAATCCTTGACCAGCGAACGCCCCGCCGCCCGGGCGGCCTTGACCATCAGATTGAGATTGGCGCTGCCTTGCATGTCACTTCTCGCTTCTGCACTTGCAAGGCCCCGCTTTACGCCGCCGCCCGCCCCTTGCCAAGCCCTGCCTTTCATCTTTCCAACAATACTCCGGGGGGCGCGGGGGGCAGCGCCCCCCGCCTTGCCGCCTCAGCCAGCCCCGCCCTGCAGCTTCACCGCCTCCTGGCGCGCCAGCCGGATCATGTGCGCCACATAGGGCTTCATCGCATCCTCGGCGCGGATCGCCGCATACATGCGCCGGGTGAGCCCCCCGCGACTCAGCGGGCGGGTGATGTAATCGGGGCTGAAGCGCGCCTCGCGCAGCACCCAGTCCGGCAGCACGCTGACCCCGCGCCCGGAGGCCACCAGCATCAGGATGATCTCGGTCATCTCCACCTGCCGCACCGAAGCGGGCTCCACCCCCGCCGGGGTCAGCAATTGCGAAAAGGCGTCGATCTTCGCCCGCTCCACCGGGTAGGTGATAAGCGTCTCGCCGGCAAGATCCTCGGCCTTGACAAAGGCCTTGGCCGCCAGCCGATGCCCGGATGCGGCAACCAGCAGCGGCTCGTAGTCAAACAGCGGCTGAAAGGTGATGCCGGGCAGATCCACCGGATCGGACGAGATCACGAAATCCACCTCCTCGCGCCTGAGCGCCTCCAGCGCGCCGAAGGAAAGGCGCAGGCGGATGTCCAGATCCACCTCGGGCCAGGAGCGGCGCAGGCTGTCGAGCACCGGCAGCAGCCAGTCGAAACAGGCATGGCATTCGATGGCGATGTGCAGCCGCCCGGAGCGGCCCGATTTCAGCGCCATGAATTCCTCTTCCACCGCCGCCACTTCCGGCAGCACCCGCTCGGCCAAGCGCAGCAGCCGCTCGCCGGCGGGCGAAAGCTTCATCGGCTTCGAGCGGCGCTGGAAAAGCTCCATGCCCACCTGCGCTTCCAGCCCCTTGACCTGATGCGAAAGCGCGCTCTGGGTGATGTTGAGCATTTCGGCGGCACGCGCCAGCCCCCCGGCCTCGTGAATGGCCCGGATCGTGCGCAGATGGCGAAATTCGAGATACATGTGAACGCACCTCAAGAAAATTGTGAATACTATGAATTTGTCTCACATTCCATTTTGCGGCACAAGGGGCCGGACAAGAGGTAGAATCATGAACCCGCCGCAAAACCCGCCAGCCACCCCGACGCCAGCCACCCCAACGCAAAACCCGCCACGCACCGCGACGCAAAAGCCGCCGCGCATATCCTTCGAATTCTTCCCGCCGCAGACGCTGGAGGCCTCGTTCCGCCTCTGGGACACGGTGCGCACCCTGGCGCCGCTGGGGCCCAGCTTCGTCTCGGTCACCTATGGCGCCGGCGGCACCACCCGCAAGCTCACCCACGAGGCGGTGGAGACCATCCACAAGCATTACGGGCTCAACGTCGCCGCCCACCTGACCTGCGTCAACGCGACCCGCGACGAAACGCTCGAAATCGCCCGCAGCTACAAGCAGGCCGGGGTGCGCGAGATCGTCGCCCTGCGCGGCGACCCGCCCAAGGGCGAGGGCCGCTTCACGCCGCATCCCGAGGGCTTTGCCTCTTCGATCGAGCTGGTCGAGGCGCTGGCGCGCGAGGGCGGCTTTCACATCCGCGTCGGCGCCTACCCGGACCCGCACCCGGAAAGCAGCTCGATGGAGGAAAACGTCGCCTGGCTCAAGCGCAAGGTCGAGGCCGGCGCGGGCTCGGCGATCACCCAGTTCTTCTTCGAGGCCGAGACGTTCTTCCGCTTCCGCGATGCCTGCGCGGCGGCCGGGATCGACGTGCCGATCATCCCCGGCCTGCTGCCGATCGAGAACTGGAAGGGCGTGCGCAAATTCGCCGAGCGCTGCGGCGCCCATGTGCCCGCCTGGCTCGACGACGCCTTTGCCAAGGCCGAGCGCGACGGGCGCGAAGACCTGCTGGCGGTGTCGCTGGCCACCGAGCTTGCCAGCGAGCTGATCGAGGGCGGGGTGGAAGACATCCACTTCTACACCCTCAACAAGCCCCACCTCACCCGCGACATCGCCCATGCGCTCGGCATCCCCGCCAGGGCCGATCTGAACGAGGTCGCCTGACCGCGCCGCCGGCGCCGATTTTTCTGCGAAAAATCGCTCCCCTTCGCGGCCAGTGCCGATTTTTCGCGAGAAAAATCGCCCCGGTCGCCGGGGCGTCAGCCCGGCGAAATCCTTCCCCAGAGGTCGTATTCCGAGGCCTCCTCCACCTCCACCCGCAGGATATTGCCGGGGCGCAGGCCGTCGAACCCCTCGTCGATGAACAGGTTGCCGTCGATCTCCGGCGCGTCGGCTTTCGTGCGGCAGGTGGCGGCCTCGCCGTCCACTTCGTCCACGATCACCTCTTGCACTTTTCCAACTTTCGCGGCCAGTTTCGCCGCCGAAATCGCCTGCGCCCTTTCCATGAAGCGATGCCAGCGCTCTTCCTTCACCTCTTGCGGCACCTGCTCCGGCAAGGCGTTCGATGCCGCCCCGGCCACGTCTTCATACTGAAAGCAGCCGACCCGATCGAGCTGCGCCTCCTCGAGCCAGTCGAGCAGATATTCGAACTCGGCCTCGCTCTCGCCCGGATAGCCGACGATGAAGGTCGAACGCAGGGCGATCTCGGGGCAGATCGCGCGCCAGGCGGCGATTTCCTCAAGCACCCGCGCCGAGGCCGCCGGCCGCGCCATGCGCCGGAGCACGTCCGGATGCGCGTGCTGAAACGGGATATCGAGATAGGGCAGCACCAGCCCCTCGGCCATCAGCGGCACCAGCTCGCGCACATGCGGGTAAGGATAGACGTAATGCAGCCTGACCCACGCCCCGAGCCCGCCCAGTTCGCGCGCAAGGCTCAGGATCGGTGCCTTTTCGGGGCGGTCTTTCCAGTCGGTCCCGTAGGCGGAACTGTCCTGGCTGATCACCAGCAGTTCGCGCACCCCGCTATCGACCAGCCTTTCGGCCTCGCGCAGCACGGCGTGCTGCGGGCGCGAGGTGAGCGGGCCGCGCAGGGCGGGGATGATGCAGAAGCGGCAGGTGTGATTGCAGCCCTCGGAGATCTTGAGATACGCGTAGTGGCGCGGGGTCAGGCGCAGGCCCGAGGCCGGCAGCAGGTCCGTGAACGGGTCCGGGTCCGGCGGCAGCGCCGCGTGGACCGCGTCCAGCACCGCCTCGTATTGATGCGGGCCGGTCACCGCCAGCACCCTGGGATGCGCGCCGGTGATGTATTCGGGCTCGGCGCCAAGGCAGCCGGTCACGATCACGCGGCCGTTCTCGGCCAGCGCCTCGCCGATCGCGGCCAGGCTCTCCGCCTTGGCGCTGTCGAGAAAGCCGCAGGTGTTGACGATCACCACCCCGGCGCCGGCGTAATCGGGCGAGATCGCATAGCCCTCGGCGGCAAGGCGGGTGAGGATGCGCTCGCTGTCCACCAGCGCCTTGGGGCAGCCAAGGCTGACCATGCCCACGCGCGGGCGGTCGGTGCGGGCCGTGCGGTCAGTGCGGGCG